>NZ_JBFAMX010000445.1:0-8644 GCF_040659615.1 Nonomuraea sp. NPDC049784 | reverse complement strand
AGGCGCGGCCCCCTGGCTCGCACACCTGAAGCAAACAGCCCGCGCCCCCTCACCAGCCACCCGGAACCCTCCCGAGGAAACGGCGTAGCGAAAGGAACGAACATGCCACCTCCTGAGTCGACACCGTCCCGCCACCCGCGCCCGCATCCTGTCCGTGGTCTCGCCAGTGGAGCAGCGCCGGATGCGGCCGCGAGCCTTGCCGTCGTCAGTTCGCCAGCATTGGTGAGTGCCCTGCGGTTCTTCATCACGTGCGGCGGAGCTGAGGCGCTGGCCATAAAAGGCTGCCTGACCAGCGACGAGCTCGCGACATGGTGCGGGACCACGCGGACCGACATGGCCAAGACCCTCAACATCCTTCGTCACCACGAGCTTGTCATACTCGAGGAACACGGATTCCGACTCGGCACCCTTGGCCCCGCGACAGCAGACGCGGTCATCTCTTCCGCGGAGGCGGAGATACTGCCGCAGGCGCGCCGCGCAACCACCATCCCGGCCTCCGACTGCACCCAGCACGCCGAACTGGAAGAGACGCCAGCCCAGAAGCCCCCGGATAACAGGGCCCACCTGGCCCATTTCGGCGACACCATCGCCGCCGCCATCGGCCGTGAACTCGCACGCCTGGGCGCGAGCCACTTCCACTCAGCCCACACCGTGGCCCAAATCGGCGGAGGGCAAGGCGACCTGCTGGCCGCCATCCTGGCCGCTTATCCCCACCTTCAGGGCATCCTGGTGGGGTGGCCAGGCGCCGACCCTCGCGCCCAGGACTACCTGACCACACAGGGCCTGCAGCACCGGGTCAAGCTGACTCCCGGTCATCTGCCGACACAGGTACCTGCCGCAGACCGCATCCTCGTGGCCCGCCTCCTGCGCCATCTGCCCGACCACCAGTGCCTGCGCCTGCTCGCGGCCGTATGCGCCACCCTTTTCACCACCAGCGACGGCGACAGCCAACTCTGGTACATCGACGGTCCACTGCCGGCACCGCAACGTCCCTCAGCCGACCTCGGCGAAGCCGGGACGCGAGCATGGGACATCATTTTGACCGGAATCGAACGCTCTACCGAGGACCTTCGGGCCCTCATGGAAAAAGCCGGGCTCCACGTGCAAGAGGAGAGAAGCCTGTCGCACGACCAGTACCTTGTGATCGCCATACCCGCCAGTCGGCACTCCTCAGCCTAGAAGCGGCCGGCTCACCGAGCGCTCCATCCCCATTGCGGGCGTCCTCGTTGCCGACCATGCCGCAAAAGCGACGGCGGGCACGGCTAGATCCGGTGACTCCTTCATCTGGCCACCTGGCCTTTTACCGCTTGCCAGCTGCATGGGTGAGCTCCACCCTCAGCGTATCCGCCGTGCTGCGCACAGGCTCGCCAGTCCACCGTGGCGTTGCATCGCGCCAAGCCAGCAGGCGTCCTTGCCTGATGGCGTCGTCCACCTCATCAGACAAGGGGGCAGCTATGACCACTCCTGCGCCTTCCGACAACGTGGAGCCCGCCCAGGTCGGCGAGGCGAGACAAGCCATCCAGAAGATCCTCGACAACCTGTCTATCTACGCCGCTCTCCATACGCTGTGTGAGCTGCGAATCTTTGACCGCCTAGCCCGCTCGGCCGCCACAGCCGATGCTCTTGCCGACTGGGCGGCGCCTGAGCCCGACCGCAGCCGCGATTACCTCCTGCGCGTACTGCGCATGGCCCACGCGCACAAATGGACCCCTCGCACGCCCGACGGGGTATTCCGCCTGTCCGACCTGGGACACAGATTCGTGACCACGAGCTCCGCTTCCGCCCACGCAGCAGTGATGGGAGCCGCTTTAAAGAAGCGGTGCTTGGGCGATGTCAACAACGTGCGCCTACTTTCCGGCGCCGGCACCCACGAACCGGTGTGGCCCATCCAGGTGATCCTTCGCCGGCTGGACCTGTTCGAGGTGCTCTACCTGCTATGCGAGCTGCGCATCCCGGATCGACTGGAGGATGGGCCCGCAAGCCTTCACGAACTGCACGCCTGGTGCACACAGGCCACGGACAGGACGAACTGGCAGCGCGGGCTGACCCGTGACGACCTTGCAAAGCTCCTACGCATCTGGCAAGTACAGGAATGGGTTGGTCAGGATTCCTCCAGGCGGCGCTACCAGCAGACCATCGTCGGGCAAATCCTCACCAGCTCCAGCCCAGCCTCCATGCGACCCGCTGTCATGATCTACGGGCTACGGCCGTGGTGGAGGGCGCTGGCCACCATGCACACAACCGTACGCATGGGCAGGCCAGCAATACTGGCCGGCCGCAGCAGCGTGGAAGACCTCATGGCCGATCAGCCGCCACGCGCCGCGGAGCTCGTCGCGACCTTACAAGCCCAGCACAGCGCCAGCATGGCACCGGCGATCGCTGATGCCATGCTGGCTCACACCCACGACGTCCGCTACCTGATCACAATTGGCGGGGATGCGATTTTGCTATCCGAAATTCTCCTCCGCCTGCCGGATATCACCGGCGTTCTCGTGGCACGCAGCTATGCTGCGGACATCGCAGCCCGCGGCCTTGCGCAGAGAGACGAACTGTTCGGCCGCTGGGGAGTCAAGAGTCACCACGGTGCACGAGCCGACATCCCTCTCCGCTATCACCCGCTGTATCTCATTCCCGGCCTGATCCACGACCTGTCCGATGTGGACGCCTGTGATCTGCTCGCGCGAGTCGCGGACGCGATGGCCTTGTCCGGACCTGACAGCGTGCTGTGGTTGGTCGCGTCCGTGCTGCCTGCCGCGCCCGAACCGCATCCGAGTCTCGCGCAGGACCTGCTGCAGATGACGCGCACCCGCCACGGCCGGGAGCGTACGGTGCGCGAATACGCCAAGCTGCTGCACGCCGTGGGGTTGACGCTCACCACCACCATCGACATGGACGATCAGACGATCATCGTCGCACACAGTGCACGCGATCAGCCGCTCCCCATGAAGCAACAGCGCGCGATCCTGCGAGCCTCCTAACCGGCTGGTGACGATGCACGTTCGCGAGCGCGGCGCCTGCCAGGTAGCGCTGTGCATCGCCGCGACACCCAATCACCGGAGGGACGTCGCGGTCACGTCCGCAGCCACCACCCGCTCCACAGGAGATCAGCGCCCGAGACGGAGGCGGGGGTTGTAGAGAGGCGACCGCACCCCCCAACCCGGACATGTGCCTCAATTACCCGCAAACCGTCACAACGCCTGAGCTCCGATACTCAGCGGCCCGTGGCCCTGCATCGGGCGGTCACGCTGGTGTCGTGCCGGCAACGTGATCAGCATGTGCTTGTGGACTCGTCGGCGCCGTTCTTTCCACCACGGGCTGCGGTGCTGCCCGGTCGGGCAAGCTCGTGAGGACCATCCACCGACGAGGGGCAGGGGTGCCCGACCACGACCATTCCAATGCCATGTCAGCCGTGCGAGCGGCGTGCCGGTCGCGCGCTCAGGCTGACGCAGATGCGGCACATTTCGCGTTGCGCCCCTGCTCATGCCTTGGGCGGTCTTCCTAGCGATGGACGGTATGTGTAGGTACAGGTGGTGACAGGTAGGTATGGGTTGGCCTAAGGTAGCGTCATGGCCTTCAGCGTTGCGGTGATCGGCCTCCAGTGGGCTGCGCCGTGCGCTGTGAAACCTGCTGTCGGCCGGTTTGTGGGTCGCCAGACACCACGGCAGCGCATAGCCCCTGCACCAAGGAAATTGCGATTCGTCGCTGGCGGCTCCAGAGTCGCCGCTTTGTGGTGCTCGGCGCTGGCTCAAGCGACCAGGAAGCGAGATGACTGTTATCTCAGGGATCAATCCGCTCGAGCCGAGCGTGGCTCGGGTCTATGACTACTGGCTGGGCGGTAAGGACAATTACGAAGCAGATCGGCAACTTGCCGAGGAGCTCCTCGCGACGAACCCGAGGCTCAGCGACATGGCGCGTTCGAATCGCCGCTGGATCATCCGTGTCGTCGAGTACGCCGTCAAGGCGGGAGTCCGTCAGGTTCTCGATGTCGGATGCGGCCTGCCTACCTCAAGCGTGGGGTTGCCGAATGTGCATGAGGTGGCGCAGAAGGCCGCCGCCCACACACGTGTGGTGTACGTGGACAACGACCCGGTCGTACAGAACCACGGCAGGGCCCTGTTGGCGACTAATGATCAAACTCAGCTGCATGTGGGCGACCTGCGTGAGCTGGACCGGTTCTTGGCGGACATGCGGACGTGGGCTCTCAACCTGTCGCAGCCTGTTCTGCTGCTGCTTGCAGCGGTGCTGCACTTCTTTCCCGATGACGGTGAGCCCGATCCCTACAAGGTGGTCAGCAAGATCATGGATCTCCTGCCGCCAGGATCGTACCTGGCCATCTCGCATGGAGAGGACACGCCCGACCTGCGTTCTGTCGCTAAGAACTACACCGCCACCAGGCCTCAACTACGCAACCAGCAGCAGGTGCGGAAGTTCTTTGCGGGCTTGGAACTGGTCGAGCCGGGAGTCGTGCAACTGCATGAGTGGCACCCTGACGAGGGCACCCTCGCACTCAACTACCCCGTCCCAGTACTGGGCGGTCTGGCGCGCAAGGCGGCGTAGCCGCGATGAGCATCCAGCGTGTGGCCACCGCGACTGACCAGACTCCCCGGACCCAAAATGGCCAGCGCAGCCGCACCCACTCCCCTCGGGCTGGTCGGACAGATGGTCTTGCTTGCCAGCCTCTTCGTTTCCTTGAGATGCGTGGTGAGCCAGCGGTCCCGACGGCGACACCGACCTGATTCCCGACCGTTGTGAGCGAAAGGACCCCGCTTCCTAACGCCAGCCCCGCCGATCCTGGGCCTAGCCACCCCGTCCCTCTCTCGCTTAGGTGATCATGACTGCTACAGACCCTCCTTCTCGGCCGCACGCCCCGTCCACCGCACGCTGGCTGGGCGCGATCACGCTGCTCGTTGCCGCAGCCACGGTCGCATGCCCGATTGTGACGATGATTGCCGCCATCCGAGCGGGCCTGGCCCCGCTGCTGGTGATGCTCTGCCTCGTGGAGACCGCCGCCGGTGGCATCTTGCTGGCCTTGAGCTTGTCGCGAGAGCGCGAGCAGCGTCGACTGCTCGCCGACCTCACGTCCCTGCGCGCCTCTCAGGATCGGTTGCGCGCCTCCACGAACGCGCGTGAACATGCACTGCGGGTCGAGGCCAGCGAGCGTGAGCAGCGGTGGCGCGACCATTGCACCGGAATGGTGGCAGCCATCCATCGACTGGTGACCCATCTGCTCGACGAACGGATCCCAGCCGCCATCAGCGGCGGTCCCGTTCCCGCCGCGCCGTCGGAGCCTCAGGCCGGACCGGACGTGGCCAAGACGCTTGATGGTGTGGTGGACGCGGTCAGCGAATCGGTAGGCACGCTTGCCGATCAGAAAGAGGCGCTGCGGCAAGTGCTGGTTGCTCTCGCCCGGCGCGTTCAGCCATCCGCTCATCGCATCCAGGAGGTGGCTACGCGCCTGGCCGATGCGCGCATCGGTGACGATCTTGTCCAGGAATCGATGATGCGCATTGACCATGCCGCGGCCCAGCAGGCGCGGGCAGCGCAGAGCCTGGCCGTGCTCTGTCACGAGTGGCCGGGCCAGCAATGGCCATATCCGACGGCGTTCGTCGATGTCGTTCGCGCTGCCTCGGGCCGCATCCTGGACTACCGCAGAATCAAGGTACTCGGAGACGCCACGCTTGCGGCCGCGGCCTCCGTGGTCGAGCAACTCATCCATCTGGTGGCCGAGTTGCTGGCGAACGCGACTGCGTGTTCCCCACCCAACACTATGGTTGAGGTCGAGGTTCGTCAGGTGCAGCGCGGTGCCGTGATTACGATCGACGATGGCGGCGTGGGGCTCGATGAGCACCGGCTCGCCAAGTACAACGCCATCGCCTCAGGCGAGCGTCTACCCGAGCTGGAAGACATGGTGGACGCCCTGCAGACGGGTCTGCTCGTGGTCGGCAACCTGGCCAGCCGCCACAACTTTCGCGTGAGCTTGACTCACTCGGCTTTTGGCGGCGTGCGCGCCGTGGTGCTTGTCCCCGAAGAGCTCATTGAGATTCTCGATCAAGAGACTGCCTCCCGCTTAGGTCCCCTTGGGCCACCGATGGAGATAGCGCCAGACGGCAACCGTGGCGCACTCGGCACAGCAATGGTGAGCGGCGCAACTGGTGGCTCCTCCGCTGCGGCGAACGGACTGCCTCAACGGCGCTCCCCGCGCCGCAGCGCAGCACAGGTGGGTGAGCCACGCCCGCCTGCCCCGCCTGTGCCGGCGAGGGAGCTGCCACACGACCCTACCGACTTCATCGGCGGATACCTCGAGGCCATCCAACAGCCGCCCATACACGCCCCTGATTCCGTCCCACAAAAGGAAAAGCCGTGATCGACAACGCCTGGATGATCAAAGAAGTCGTCGACACTCCCGGCGTCCGCCACGTCGTGGTGTCCACCGCCGATGGCCTGGCCAGACTCTGGTCCGGCAACACTGACAGAGACGAGGTTGACCGACTTGCTGCGGCCTGCTCAGGGCTGATGTCCCTGGGGCTTCAGGTGGGCCGCGCCCACGGCACCGGCTCCTGTGCGGTACGGGAAGTGATGATCTCCTACGAGGGCGGCTGGTTGTTCGTTCGCATCGCCGGTGAGGGCTCTCGACTCGCCGTGGTTGCAGGCCTAAACGTTGAACCACGGGTGGTTTCGCAGCAGATGCAGACGGTGATCAAACGCCTCGGCGAGAACACCTTTAGCACACCCGCGCGTACGACATCGACCACATGAGCGAACCAGCCGCGCCGCAAGACTACACAGATCAAGCGGTGCGGCCGTACGTGATGAGAGGCGGACGTGTCAGCCCCTCACGCAACACCATCGGCGTGGACACGCTACTCATGACTGCGCTAGACGGGCCACCTCTGCCCCTAACAGCCACACGCGAGCAGCGCGATCTGCTGACGATGTGCGTACGACTGCATCCGCTGGTTGAGGCCGCTGCCCGACTGCGTCTCCCCGTGAGCGTGGTGACCATCGTGGCGTGCGACCTGGTTGATTCGGGACGCCTTTATGCCCGCTCGCCCGCCCCCCAAGCTGGGCGCCCCGACCTGAAACTGCTGCAGGAGTTACTTGATGGCCTCCGAAATCTCTGATCGGTACAAGCACCTGCCCGACAGCGTGCAACAGGTCGCGAAGATCCTCGTCGTAGGAGGGTTCGGAGTCGGGAAAACCACGCTGATCGGCTCGGTGTCGGAGATCGAGCCGTTGCGCACCGAAGAGGCGATGACGGCGGCCAGCGTCGGCGTAGATGACCTCAGCCACCTGCCTGACAAGCACCAAACCACCGTGGCTCTCGACTTCGGCCGCATCACCGTCACACCGACACTGGCCCTTTACCTGTTCGGGGCGCCCGGACAGCACCGCTTCTGGAACATCTGGGATGGCCTTGCCTACGGCGCCGTCGGCGCACTCGCCCTGGTGGACACACGCCGCCTCAACGACAGCTTCGCCGTGCTCGACCAGATCGAAAGCTACGGCGGGCTGCCCTTCGCCGTAGCCGTGAACGTCTTTCCCGACAGCCACCCCTATGCCACGGACGCTCTGCGCAACGCCCTGGACCTCCCCCCGCACACACCGCTCGTCATGTGCGACGCCCGCAAGCGCACCTCCTCTCTCACCGCGCTGATCACGCTCGTCGAGCACGTGACCGAGCTCACTCCAACCCACCTCTAGGACCACCCCCCATGCCTTCCAACCAGCAGGCCAGTCAAGCAACCAGCTCCACCTCCGACCTGATGCCGCTCTCCAGCATCACCGCAGCCACCGACCCAGCCCTTCTTTACCAGCGTCTGCGCGACGACTGGGGCCAGGTAGCGCCCGTCGAGCTGGAACCCGGGGTACGGGCATGGCTCGTCATGGGCTGGGACGAAATCAAGATCATTGCTAACAACGAGGCACTGTACTCGCGCGACGCTCGCAACTGGCGCGACCTCAACGACGGCATTGTCGCCAAGGACAGCGGCCTAGGCCCGATGATGTTCTGGCGCGCCAACGTGATCGGACATGACGGACGCGAACACCGCCGTCTGCGCGCTCCACTCGACGACCTGGTCTCGCGCATCGACCCCCGACGGCTTCGCCGCTCCGTCGAGGCCATCTGCACGGACCTGGTCGGCAGCTTCGCCGCCCGTGGCGCAGCCGACCTGATCTCCGAATACGCCGCCATCATCCCCATGCTGTCGGTCGCGAGCCTGTTCGGGATCGAAACCAGCAAAGGCTTCGAACTGCTGACCGGGCTCATGGCCCTATTCGGCAGCGGCGACGACTCCCAGGCAGGCAACGCCAACTTCCAAGACCTTCTGGCCGACGTCATGCACGCCCGTCGCGCCCAGCCCACCGAGGACCTGACCCATGCGCTGATCACCCATCCGGCTCTGCGTAACGATGACGAGGTCCTGCAGTCGATGGTCGTCATGGTCAGCGCCGGCTATGAAACGACCTTGATCTGGATCGCTCAAACGTTGAGGCTAATGTTGACCGATCCTCGCCTGGCCGGCCGTGTCAACGGCGGCCGTCTGGGCATCGATGAAGCGCTCGATGAGGTGCTATGGCGCGACCCGCCGATGACGCACATGCCGACGCGCTTCGCCCTGCGCGACACCGAACTCGGTGGCCG
>NZ_JBFAMX010000444.1:0-8650 GCF_040659615.1 Nonomuraea sp. NPDC049784 | reverse complement strand
CGGACGTCCGGCTCCCAGACCGGGATGGCCTCGCCGCTCGGCGTGCGGGCGCCGGTCACCTCGGCCACCCGCGGGTGGCCGGGCGTCGCCTTCAGCCGGAACGGGTGGATCCCCGCGCGCCGGGTGAGCGCGTCGGTGGAGCGGCGCTCGCTGGGCAGCACCAGCGTGACCACGGTGCCCTTCTCCCCGGCGCGGGCCGTGCGACCGCCCCGGTGGAGGTAGCTCTTGTGGTCCTGCGGCGGGTCGACGTGCAGCACCAGGCTGATGTTGTCGACGTGGATGCCGCGCGCCGCGACGTCGGTGCAGACGAGCACGTTGATGGAGCCCTCGCGGAACTCGGCGAGGATGCGGGTGCGCTGGTTCTGGCGCTTGCCGCCGTGCAGGCCGCCCGCCTTGACGCCGACCCTGGCCAGCTGCTTGCAGAGCCGGTCGACGCCGTGCTGGGTGCGGACGAAGATGATCGTACGGCCCTCGCGGTTGGCGATCTCGGCGATGACGTCGAACTTCTCGTCACGCGTGACCTGCATCACGTGGTGCTCCATGGTGTCGACCGGCGAGGTCGCGGGGGCCACGGAGTGAGTGATCGGGTCCTTGAGGAAGCGCTGCACCAGCTTGTCGACGTCACCGTCGAGCGTGGCCGAGAACAGCAGCCGCTGACCGTCGGCCGGGGTCTGCGCGAGCAGATCGGTGACGACGGGGAAGAAGCCGAGGTCGCACATGTGGTCGGCCTCGTCCAGAACGCTGACCTCGACGGCGCCGAGCGAGCACTCACCCTGCCGGATCAGGTCGCCCAGGCGGCCGGGGGTGGCGATGACGATGTCGACGCCGCGCCGCAGCGCCTCGATCTGCTTGCCCATGGACATGCCGCCGACGACGACCTTCATGCGCAGCCCCAGGCCGCGGCCGAGCGGCTCCAGAGCGTCGTGCACCTGGAGGGCGAGCTCGCGGGTGGGCACCAGGATCATCGCGCGGGGGCGGCCGGGGGCCGGCTTCACGCCCGCGATGCGGGCCATGGTGGGCAGTCCGAACGCGAGCGTCTTGCCGGAGCCGGTCTGGCCGCGGCCGAGCACGTCGTGGCCCGCGAGCACGTCGGGGATGGTCGCGCTCTGGATGGGGAACGGGCTGTCGATGCCCTGCTTGGCCAGTCCGCTGATGAGCGGCTTGGGCAGGCCGAGCAGCTCGAACTCGGACGGGCCCTGCTCAGGAGCGGCCTCGCCGAGCGAGCCCGAGCCCACGGCGGCGGAGTCCGCCGAGCCGGGGGTGGTCTCGTCAAACGCGGGCATGACAGCGTCAAGCGTGGTCACGAAAGTCGTGCCTTTCCGTCGAAGTGGCGCGTCACTTCTGCGAAAGGACGAGCCAGGGCGTACGGCACACGCCGTACAGGGGTCAGGGCGCCCGCCATCGGGGCGGGCCGATTCTCAACACGTGAGGGGGACGCACCGGCGCCGGCCGCAGGCGGCGCGAGACGCGCAATGAGGCGTCAGGTACATCTGTTACCAACGCCGGGGATGTTATCGGAAATTCCCGGGATGGGTCCGGACCTTCCGAAACCCTCGATGGCATGCTGAAACGGCTGACGCTTACGCCAGCCGTGACAGCGAAAATGATCAGACGTTAAAGCCTAGCATACGGAGCTGTTCGCGCCCCTCGTCGGTGATCTTGTCCGGGCCCCACGGCGGCAGCCAGACCCAGTTGATCTTGACGTCGGACACCATGCCGTCGAGCGCCGAGTGGGCCTGGTCCTCGATGACGTCAGTCAGGGGGCAGGCCGCGCTGGTCAGCGTCATGTCGATGGTGGCCACGGGCCGCCCGCCGTCAGAGGGGTCGAGGTTGAGGCCGTAGATGAGTCCCAGGTCCACGACGTTGATGCCGAGCTCGGGGTCCACGACATCCTTGAGCGCCTCCATGACCTCTTCGACGTTCGTCTCGCCGTCGAAACCGGTCGGAGTCTCCACGGGCTTACTCATCGGGCACTCCTCACAACTGCATCCTTATAGGCCATCCAAGAGAGCAACGCACACTTGACACGCGCCGGGAACTTGGCCACGCCCGCGAACGCGACGGCGTCGCCGAGCACGTCCTCGTCGGCCTCCACCTGTCCCCTGCCCTGCATGAGCCTGGTGAACTCGTCGACCACGGAGAGCGTCTCCTCGATCGTCGAGCCGGTGGCCAGCTCGTGCAGCACCGAGGCGGCGGCCTGGCTGATCGAGCATCCCTGCCCGTCGTAGGAGACGTCGAGGACCTTGCCGCCGTCGTCCACCTTCACCCTGAGCGTGATCTCATCGCCGCACGTGGGGTTCACGTGGTGAACCTCGGTGTCGTACGGCTCGCGCAGCCCCCGCCCCTGCGGGTGCTTGTAGTGCTCCAGGATCAGCTCCTGGTACATCGACTCGCCGATCATGGCTATGCGAACACCTTCTGAACGTGATGGAGGCCGCGGACCAGGGCGTCGATCTCGCCCGTGGTGTTGTACAGGTAGAACGACGCCCGCGTGGTCGCCGGTATTCCGAAGCGCAGGTGCAGGGGGCGCGCGCAGTGGTGGCCGACGCGTACGGCGACGCCGAACTGGTCGTCCAGGATCTGCCCGACATCGTGCGGGTGTATGCCTTCCAGCGTGAACGACACCGTGCCGCCCCGCCCCTCCAGCGAGTCGGGCCCGATGAGCCGCAGGGTGCGCACCTCGCGCAGGGCGTCGAGGGCGTAGGCCGTCAGCGTGCGCTCGTGCGCCTCGATGGCCTCCATGCCGACCTCGGTGAGGTAGTCGACGGCCGCGCCGAGCCCGATGGCCTCGACGATCGGCGGCGTGCCCGCCTCGAACTTGTGCGGCACCGGCGCGTACGTCGAGTGGTCCATCCAGACCGCCTCGATCATCTCGCCGCCGCCCAGGAACGGGGGCATGGCGTCGAGCAGCTCGGCCCGTCCCCACAGCACGCCGATGCCCGAGGGGCCGACCATCTTGTGGCCGGTGAAGGCCACGAAGTCGGCGCCCAGCTCGGCGACGTTCACCGGGTGGTGCGGCACGGACTGCGACGCGTCCAGCATGATCAGCGCGCCGACCTCGTGCGCCCGCCTGGCCACCTCGGCGACCGGGTTGACGGTGCCGAGCACGTTGGACTGGTGGGCGATCGAGACGATCTTCGTCCGCTCGGTGATCACGGACGGGTCGTAGTCGAGCCGTCCTTCGTCGGTGACGCCGAACCACTTCAGCGTCGCGCCGGTGCGCTGCGCGAGCAGCTGCCACGGCACGATGTTGGAGTGGTGCTCCATCTCGGAGATGACGATCTCGTCGCCGGCCCCGAGCGTGAAGCGCGGATCGGTGTTGATGGGGTTGCCGAAGGCGTACGCGACGAGGTTGAGCGCCTCGGAGGCGTTCTTGGTGAAGATCACTTCGTCGCGCGACGGCGCCCCGACGAACGCGGCGACCTTGTCGCGGGCGCTCTCGTAGGCGTCGGTCGATTCGGCGCCGAGCACGTGCATGGCCCGCCCGACGTTGCTGTAGTGCAGCGCCAGGTGATCACGCATGGTGTCGATGACCAGGTTGGGCTTCTGTGAGGAGTTGCCCGAGTCGAGATAGACGAGCGGGCGCCCGTCGGGCAGCTCGCGGGAGAAGATCGGGAAGTCCTTCCTGATCTTCTCCACGTCAAAGCTGATCTGAGTCATGCAGAGGCCTTCGTGTACTGCTCGTAGCCCTCGGCCTCGAGCTTCTCGGCGAGCTCCGGGCCGCCCTCTTCGACGATCCTGCCGCCCGCGAAGACGTGCACGAAGTCCGGCTTCACGTACCGCAGGATGCGGGTGTAGTGCGTGATCAGCAGCACGCCGGTGTCGCCGGAGGCGCGGAAGCGGTTGATGCCCTCCGACACCACGCGCAGCGCGTCGACGTCGAGGCCGGAGTCGGTCTCGTCGAGCACCGCGATCTTCGGCTTGAGCAGCTCGAGCTGGAGGATCTCGTGGCGCTTCTTCTCGCCGCCGGAGAAGCCCTCGTTCAGGTTGCGCTGGGCGAACGCGGCGTCGATGGACAGCGCGTCCATGCCGTTCTTGAGGTCCTTGGCGAACGCGCGCAGCTTGGGCGCCTCGCCGCGGACCGCGGTGACGGCCGAGCGCAGGAAGTTCGAGACCGACACGCCGGGGACCTCGACCGGGTACTGCATGGCCAGGAACAGGCCCGCCCGGGCCCGCTCGTCGACCGACAGCTCCAGCAGGTCAACGCCGTCGAGCAGCACCTGGCCGCCGGTGATCGTGTATTTGGGGTGACCGGCGATCGCGTAGGCGAGCGTCGACTTGCCCGAGCCGTTCGGGCCCATGATGGCGTGGGTCTGGCCCGAGTGGACGGCCAGGTTGACGCCGCGCAGGATTTCCTTGTCCTCGACGGCGACGTGGAGGTCGCGGATCTCTAGGGTGGGCATTGTTTTATGACTCCTTCGAGAGCGAGACGAGGACGTCGTCGCCGTCGATCTTGACTGTGTAGACGTTCACGGGCTGGGTCGCGGGCGGGCCTGTGGACTTGCCGGAGCGCACGTCGAAGCACGAGCCGTGCAGCCAGCACTCCAGTGTGCCGTCGTAGACCTCGCCCTCGCTGAGTTTCACCTCGGCGTGGGAGCAGACGTCGTGCAGGGCGAACACCTCGTTGCCCTTGCGCACGAGCGCCACCGGCGTTTCGCCGACCTCCACCCCGATGACTCCCCCGTCGGGGATGTCATCGAGCTTGCACACCTTCTCGAATGAACTCATCGGGCGAGCTCCGCCTCCAGCGCGGTGAGCACGCGCTCGCGGATCTCCTCGATCTGGATCTTCTCGACGAGCTGGCCGAGGAAGCCCCGGATGACCAGGCGGCGGGCCTCGTCGTAGGGGATGCCGCGGGCCTGGAGGTAGAAGATGTGCTCGTCGTCGAGCCGGCCGGAGGCGGAGGCGTGCCCCGCCCCGGCGACCTCGCCGGTGAGGATCTCCAGGTTGGGCACCGAGTCGGCGCGGGCGCCGTCGGTCAGGATGAGGTTGCGGTTGAGCTCGTACGTGTCGGTGCCCTCGGCCTCGACCCGGATGATCACGTCGCCGATCCAGACGGCGTGCGCGTCCTCGCCCTGCAGGGCGCCGCGGTAGTCGACGTTGCTCTTGCAGTTGGGCTGCGAGTGGTCGACCAGCAGACGGTGCTCCAGGTGCTGCCCGGCGTCCACGAAGTAGACGCCCGACAGGTCGGCGTCGCCGCCGGCGGCGGTGTAGGTCACGTTGGGCGACAGGCGTACAATGTCGCCGCCGAGCGTCACCACGAAGCTGCGGAACGTCGCGTCCTTGGCCAGCTGGGCGTGGTGGTGCGAGACGTGGACCGCGTCGTCGTCCCAGTCCTGCAGGCTGACGACGCTGAGCGAGGCGCCGTCGCCGACGACGAACTCGATGTTGTCGGCGTAGACCGCGTTGCCCTTGTGGTCGAGCACGAGCACGGCCTCGGCCAGCGGCTCCACCTTGACCACGATGTGGCCGTAGGCGGCGCCGTCGCCGGAGCCGGTCAGCGTCAGCACGGTCGGCTTGGACGTGACGGCCTCGCGCGGCACCGTGACCACGGTGGCCTTCTCGAAGCTGTGCCACGCCTGGGCGCTGACCCGGTCGGTGGGCATGAACGACTTGCCGACGCGGGCGTCGTCGCGGCCGACCGTCTCCACGGTGACCTCGGGCGCCGCTTCGATGTCGACCCGGACATGGCCAACGGCCTCGGCCTTGCCGTTGTGCAGGCCCTTCAGACGCGAGAGCGGCGTGAAGCGCCACGCCTCCTCGCGCCCGGTCGGGACCTCGAAGTCGCCCAGGTCGTAGGACGCCTTCTCGTGCAGGGTCGACAGGGGCTTCTCGTTCAGGCCCATCAGCCGACGGCTCCTTCCATCTGCAGCTCGATCAGCCGGTTGAGCTCGAGCGCGTACTCCATGGGCAGCTCACGCGCGATCGGCTCCACGAAGCCGCGCACGATCATCGCCATCGCCTCGTCCTCGTCGAGCCCGCGGCTCATGAGGTAGAACAGCTGGTCCTCGCTGACCTTGGAGACCGTGGCCTCGTGGCCCATCTTGACGTCGTCCTCGCGGACGTCGACGTACGGGTAGGTGTCGGAGCGGCTGATCTGGTCGACCAGCAGGGCGTCGCACTTGACGGTGCTGGCGCTGCCGTGGGCGCCCTCCTCGATCTGCACGAGACCGCGGTAGGAGGTGCGGCCGCCGCCGCGCGCCACCGACTTGGAGATGACACTGGAGCTGGTGTTGGGCGCCAGGTGCACCATCTTGGAGCCGGCGTCCTGGTGCTGGCCCTCGCCCGCGAACGCGACGCTCAGCGTCTCGCCCTTGGCGTGCTCGCCCATCAGGTAGACGGCCGGGTACTTCATCGTGACCTTGGAGCCGATGTTGCCGTCGATCCACTCCATGGTCGCGCCCTCGTACGCCACGGCGCGCTTGGTGACCAGGTTGTAGACGTTGTTCGACCAGTTCTGGATGGTCGTGTAACGGCAGCGGGCGTTCTTCTTCACGATGATCTCGACGACCGCGCTGTGCAGCGAGTCGGACGAGTAGATCGGCGCGGTGCAGCCCTCGACGTAGTGGACGTAGCTGTTCTCGTCCACGATGATCAGGGTCCGCTCGAACTGGCCCATGTTCTCGGTGTTGATCCGGAAGTAGGCCTGCAGCGGGATCTCGACCTCGACGTTCGGCGGCACGTAGATGAACGAGCCACCGGACCACACGGCGGTGTTGAGCGCGGCGAACTTGTTGTCGCCCACCGGGATGACCGACCCGAAGTACTCCTTGAAGAGCTCCGGGTGCTCCTTCAGGCCCGTGTCGGTGTCGAGGAAGATGACGCCCTTCTCCTCGAGGTCCTCACGGATCTTGTGGTAGACGACCTCGGACTCGTACTGGGCGGCGACACCGGCGATGAGGCGCTGCTTCTCCGCCTCGGGGATGCCGAGCTTGTCGTAGGTGTTCTTGATGTCGGGGGGCAGCTCGTCCCAGGAAGCGGCCTGCTTCTCGGTGGAGCGCACGAAGTACTTGATGTTGTCGAAGTCGATGGCGCTGAGGTCGGAACCCCAGGTGGGCAGCGGCTTCCTGTCGAACAGGCGGAGGCCCTTCAGGCGAAGGTCCAGCATCCACTCCGGCTCGTTCTTGAGAGCGGAGATGTTGCGAACGACCTCCTCGGACAGGCCACGCTTGGCCGCCGCGCCCGCGGCATCCGGGTCGGCCCAGCCGAACTTGTAATTCCCGAGGCCTTCCAGCTCCGGGCGGTCGGTGACAGTCACCTTCCGGTCTCCTTGCTCTTGTCTCTATGTGCGGATTCACCCAGCGACTGTGGGCTCACATGTGTCGTGCAGACCCCGTCGCCGTGGGCGATCGTGGCCAGGCGCTGCACCGGCGTGCCGAGCAGCTGCGCGAACGCCTCCGTCTCGGCCTCGCAGAGCTGCGGGAACTCCGCAGCCGCGTGTGCCACCGGGCAGTGGTGCTGGCAGAGCTGGTCGCCGCCGGACTTGGCCTTGCTGGCCGAGGCCGCGTACCCCTCTGCCGACAGCGCCTGCGCCAGCACCTGAACGCGCTGGTCTGCCGGCACCGTCCGCATGACCGGCTCCAGCCGCCTGAGCAGGCCGGAGACCTGCGAGCGGGCGAAGTCGGCCACCGCTTGCTCTCCCATGCGCTCGCCGATGTAGCGCAGAGCGCTCTCGGCCAAGTCGTCATAGGCGTGCACGAAGGCACTGCGCCCCGCGTCGGTGATGGCGAACAGCTTGGCCGGCCGTCCGCGCCCGCGCTGTCCGCGCGGCCTTACCATGCGAGGCTCTATCATCCCGTCAGTCAGCAGCACGTCGAGGTGACGGCGGACGGCAGCGGGCGTGAGCCCGAGCCGCTCGCCCAGCGCGGCGGCCGCGACGGGACCATGCTCGAGGATCAGCCTGGCCACGCGGGCACGCGTGGTGCGCTCGCTTCCTGGCTCGATCCCTGGCACGTTTTTCACAACATCAGTGTGCCGTAATTCCTTCCCGCTTCACAAACGGATCTGAGCAGCTCGAGGATGGAATTTCTCACGCAGGGTAGCCTTACCTAACTTTCCTCAGGAAGGTGAAGGCCAGGCTCGAGCAGAAAATGAGCCCGAGCATCACGCAGGCCATGGGCACGGCGCTACCGGCGCCCACGAGCCCCACCAGCGGGGCCGCGGCGGCGCCCAGCGCGAACTGCAGCACGCCGAGCAGGGCCGAGGCGCTGCCGGCCACCTGCGCGGGCTGACTCGAGAGGGCCAGAGCGCCGGTGCCGGGCATCACCAGGCCCTGGCCGAGCATGATGACGAAAAGCCCGCCCACGATGCCCCACAGGCCGAGCCCGGTGAGCGCGGCGGCCAGCAGCAGCCCCGCCCCGGTCAGGGCGGTGACAAGCCCGGTGAACACCAGCATCACCGGCGGCACCCTGCCCGACAGGCGCCCGCCGACCTGGGCCATGGCGGTCAGGCCGAAGGCGTTGAGCCCGAAGATGAGCGAGTACTGCTGGGGCGTGGCGCCGTACACCTCCTGAAGCACGAACGGCGAGCCGGAGATGTAGCCGAACATCGCCGCGAACGCCAGCCCCGCGGTGAGCGCGCAGCCCATGAAGGCGCGGTCGCGCAGGAGCTTCCAGAACGTGCTGACGGTGTGCTTGAGTCCGCCGCTCTC
>NZ_JBFAMX010000443.1:0-8672 GCF_040659615.1 Nonomuraea sp. NPDC049784 | reverse complement strand
CGAGCCCCGAGGCGCCCCCGATCACCGCGGCGCGGAGGGCGCCGTCCGCACGGCTCCGGCAGGGATGAGGCCTTCGGCGACCAGGTCTCTCCAGAGGCCGTCCGGGACGTCTGTCTCGAACTGCCGGAGGTCTTCGTCCACCTCACGTGGCGAGCGCATCCCGACGGCGACCGCGGCGACGGCGGGATGCAGCAGCGGGAAGGCCAGCGCGGCAGCGGGGAGTTCCACGTTGTGGTCCTCGCATATCGCCGCGATGCGGTTGGCTCGCTCGGCCACCTCCACGTCGGCGGCACGGTACTCGTACATCGCATGGGGCGCGGGCCGGGCGGTGGACAGCAGGCCGGTGGCGAAGACACCGACGGCGACCACGGCGACGCCGGCCTGATGGGCCGGCGCGAGCACCGAGTCGAGCGCGCTGTGGTCGAGCAGCGAGTAGCGGTTGGCGAGCATGATCACGTCGACGAGACCCTCCTCGATGATCGCGGCGAGGCCGGTGGTCGAGTTCGTTCCGATGCCGATGGCCTTGACGACGCCGGCGGCCTTCAGCCGCGCCAAGGACGCGAGGCCCTCCCGGGCTGCGCCCTCCCATGCCTGGTCGGGATCGTGTGCGTAAAGGATGTCGACCGAGTCGAGTCCGAGGCGCGCCAGGCTCTCGCGAAGCGAACGTTCGACACCCGTCGGCGAGAAGTCCCACCGACGCGTGCGGTCGCCGGGGACGGCGAATCCGTCGTCGTCACGTTCGCGCGGCCGCGTATTGGGGACGATCAGGCGACCGACCTTGGTGGACAGGACGAACTCATCGCGCCGATGGCGGCACAGTTCGGCTCCCATGCGGCGCTCGGAGAGGCCGAGACCGTAGTGCGGCGCCGTGTCGAAGTAGCGGATGCCGCGGGCCCACGCGCGGCGTACCGTCCGCGCGGCCTCGTCGTCGCTCACAGGTCGGGCGAAATTGCCGAGCGGTGATCCGCCGAGGCCGATGACGCCGTGCCCCGACCGGCCTCGGTTCAGCAGATCCACAACCGTGGCCGTCATGCGCCGAGCCCGTAGAAGGCTGACGCGGTGCCCGACATGATCGCCTGCCGCTCCGCCGGGCTCAGCTCGCCGATGAGCTCGTCCACGGCGCATCGCCACGCGATCGGACCGGCCCCCAGCTCGGCCAGCGGCCAGTCCGACCCGTACATGAGCCGCTCCGGGCCGAACGCCTCGAGCGCAACGTCGACCACGCGGCGCAGGCAGGCTCCGTCGCCGCCACTCATGAGTCCGGCCAGCCCGGAGATCTTCGCGAACGTGTTCGGCCGCGCGGCGAGTTCGCGCAGGCCGGCCTCCCAGCCGGCGCCGTCGTCCGACTCCGCGATCCCGCCGAGGTGGTCGACGACGAAACGGACACCGGGGTGCGCGGCCACGACGGTCGCGGCCAGCGGCAGCTGCCACCATCGCACGACCAGGTCGAAGCCGAGATCGCACGCGCCCAGCTGCTCAAGCGCCGTTCCCACGTCGGGCCGTCCGAGCCAGGCGGGGTCGGGGTCGACATGGACTAGGTGACGGATTCCGGCCAGCCTCCGGCGTGCCACGGTGTCGAGCTCGTCGAGCTGCTCCGCGACATCGGCGGTGAGGTCAGCCCAGCCGACCACCCCGGCGATGCGCGGGCTCGGGTGCGCCAGAAGCCGCCGCGTCTCGGCGGCGCTGTTGCTCGACTGCACGATGACGGCGGCGTCCATGCCGGTCGAATCGAGCATCAGCTCGAGGTCGGCGGGCGCGAAGTCGCGATCGATGGCCGCCATCGTCACGGGGTCGATCCACGGCTGGGGATCGGTGGCCCGGTTCCAGAGGTGGACGTGTGCGTCGATCAAGCGGCTCACGACAGGTGCCAGATCTCATCGATCGGCTGCCACAGAGCGCCGGGGTCCCGCTCCTCGACGATGCGGACCTGGCACGGGTCGGTGTGCGTCCACCACTCGCGCGTCACGGGGTCCTCGGCGATGCGGGCCATGTCGGCAGCGTGGTCCTCACCGACGTACTCGTAATAGGCGAACAGGGTGTCGCCGACGATGAAGATCGAGTAGTTCGTGACGTTCGCGTCGCGCAGGGTCTGCTCGACCTGCGGCCAGACGTCGCGATGCAGGGCGAGGTACTCCTCCCGGCGCTCCGGCCGGACGCCGACGACGAGGGCATGACGCTCGATGCGGTGCTGCGCGCTCACGACCCCACCTGCTCCACCGCGGGACCGCCGAAGCGGTCGTCCTGACGGAGGTCGGGCACGAGTCGCAGGCCTGCCCGGTCGGGACGGACGTGCGGCCCGGTGATCGCGGCCGGCGGGTCAGCGGCTCGTACGATCTTGATGTGATCCTCGTCCACCCTGATGCCGAGGCCCGGCTGATCGCCGAGAACGATACCGCCGTCCTCGTACTCCTGGTCGACGTGGAGTCCGATAGGAGACGAGAGGTCCTGGACCTCGAAGGCCAGGTGGTTCGGCACCGCCGTGGCGGCATGCGCCAGAGGGTTGGCGTGGTACGCCACCGGGCTCACGGGCAGGTCGTGGCCGTGAGCCACCGCGGCCACCCGCAGGAAGTGCGTGATGCCCCAGACGTTGCCCACCTGGACGATGTCGATCGCGTCGGCGTCCAGGAGCGGCCGGTACTGCTCTAGTCCGGTAAGGTTCTCGCCGGTCGCGACGGCGGCGCGGATGCCCCGCCGGACCGAGGCAAGCCCGGCCGCGTCCCATCGCCGCACCGGCTCCTCGACCCAGGCCAGGTCGACCCCGCGCTCCAGCGCCGTGACGAACCGCACGGCCTGCGAGCGGTTCCACGACTCGTTGGCGTCGAACATGAGGGCCGGGTGCGCCGAGTTGCGGGCGAGGACGTCCCGCAACGCCTCCAGTCGGCGCAGGTCGTGCTCGGGATTCCGGCCGCCCTTCAGCTTGCCGGCGCTGAAGCCCCGGTCGGCGAAGCGTTCGTAGAGGCGCACGAGGGCCTCGTCGTCGAGGGCGATGTCCAACCCGGAGGCGTAGCCGGGGACGTACCGGTCCCTGCCTCCCAGGGTGCGCCATAGCGGCTCATCGGCCGCCTTCGCCTTGAGGTCCCACAGCGCCATGTCTATCGCGCCGATCGCGCCGAACGTCGCACCCGAATGGCCGGTCTTGAAGACCCGGGCCAGCATCCGGTCGTAGAGGGCTGTGACGGCCCGCGGGTCCTCACCCTCGACGGCGCCGAAGACGCGGTCGATGTCGCCGTGCGCACCGACCCCCACCCCCTCGAGACCGCTGTCGGTCTCGAGGATCAGCACGTGCACGTCGGTACGGGGCTCGGACATGACCCCATTGGCGTCGCCGATCAGCCGCCCCCAGTCGTGCAGCGTCGTCAGGCTACGGTATCCGGTGACCTTCAAGATTGCTCCTTCTTGGCAATGTTCCGACTCACTCCTTGGTGCCCCCCGCCGTCATGCCCGCGACCAGGAAGCGCTGCGCGAAGAGGAAGACGATCAGCACGGGCAGCACCGAAATGACGGTCGCGAGCGCGAGCGTCGGCAACTGCACGGACTGGGTCCCGGCGGAGCTCGGATTGAACGCCGGAGTCGAGGCGAGCAGGGAGGTCAGGCCGACTTGGACCGGGTACCCCTCGCTCGAGGGCAGCATCACGAAAGGCAGGAAGAAGTTGTTCCAGCTCTGGACGAAGCTGAAGAACGCCACCAGCGCGACGATCGGCGCCGCCAGCGGCAGCGCGACCCTGGTGAACACCTGGAGCTCGCTGCATCCGTCGAGACGCGCCGCCGCGAGCAGATCACGCGGGACGCTGGTGGAGAAGTAGATGTACGTGAGGTACACGCCGAACGGGAAGAACGACATCGGGAGGATCACCGAGAGCGGACTGCCGATCAGCCCCACCACGTTCAGTTCGAGGAAGATCGGCAGCACCAGCGCGGTGTTCGGGATCAGCATGACGATCAGCGTCAGTACGAGGAGCGACCGCCGGAACCGGAACTCCGTCAGAGCCATCGCGTAGCCCGCCGGGATGCTCGCGATGAGCGTGATGACGAGCGCACCCACCGCGTACAGCGCCGAGTTGCCCACCCACGCGGTCACCGCGCCGTCCTGGAAGCCGAACAACTGGTCCCAGTTGGCGGCCAGGTCGCCGAGGCTGCCGGGCAGGAACGGGTTCTCGATGATGAGCCCGCGTGCCGACTTCGTCGTCGCCAGCAGCAGCCAGACGATCGGGATGATGAAGAACAGCACGAAGATCGCGACCACGACCGCGACGATCGTCCGGCCGCTCCAGCCGCTGACACCGCTCCGGCGGCCGGCGTCCACTGTCGTCATGAGCTCAGCCCCTTTCGAACAGGCCGCCGCGCGTCACGAAGACGGCCGACAGCGCTAGGGCGATGACGAGCAGCAGCAGGGAGATGGCCGCCGCTCCGTTGAAGTCGTTCTGCTGGAACGCGTACTGGTACGCGAGCTGGTTCAACGAGTAGTCGTTGGGCACGACTGCGTTGCTCGCCTGCGAGAGCAGCTGCGGCTCGACGAACAGTTGCGTGCCGGCGGCGAGCGACATGATCCCCATGTACGAGATCCACTTGCGCAGCAGCGGCAGCTGGATGTGCCAGGCGATCTGCACAGTGCCGGCGCCGTCGATGCGCGCCGCCTCGATCACGTCGGGGCTGATGTTGTTGAGCGCGCCGTACATGATGACGATCCAGCCGCCCGCGCCGGTCCAGAACGCGATGATGGCGAAGATCGGCGGCAGATTGGCCGGCACGATGACCTGCACGAAGCTGGAGAAGCCCATCAGACGCAACAGGCCGCCGACCGGGCTGGCGGTGGGGTCGAGCACGAAAAGCCACAGCAGCACGCTGGACGCGCCCGCCAGGGCGCCCGGTAGATAGAAGACGAGCCGGAGCGTACGGCTGAGCACGCGCACGCGTACCGCGTGGACGACGATGGCCAGGAACGAGACCAGCACCACCAGGGCCACCAGCCAGATCACCAGGTAGAGCGCAACGTTCCCGACGGCGGGCAGGAAGCGGAAGTCGCTCATGACCTTGGTGAAGTTGGCGATACCCGCGAAGCCGCCGTCGCCGTCGGTGAACGCGAGGTAAAGGGCGTAGAAAGCGGGGAGGATACCGAACGCGACTGTCAGCACCGCGTAGAGAGCGATGAAGGCGTAGCTCATCGCGCTCCGCTCACCACCGTCATTCCGGCCGGTCGCCCGCCCGCGTGGGATCACCGCAGATCGGGCCGCCTCATTTGTGACTGTCATGTCACTTGACCGTGTAGCCGTTGACCTGGGCCTGGTTCTTGATCGCGGTCTCCCATTCGGGAAGCAGATCGACCAGGTTCTTGCCGCCGGCGATCGCAGGGGTGATCGTCTTGGCCCAGATCGCCTCCTGGCTGAAGACGCCGGAGCCCCACCCGCTCCAGATCTGCGACCCGGCCTTGATCAACGCCTGCAGGTCCGTGGCATAGTACCCGCTCGACTCCTGCTTCTTGATCCACTTGTCCGCGGCGGACGCGTAGGCCGGGTAACCGGGAGCGACGTTCACCTGGTAGTCGTCGGCCGTCGTGACGAATTCGACGAACTTCTCGGCCGCCTTGAGGTTCTTCGAGTGGCTGCTGACGAACCAGGTGCCGCCGCCGACATTGCCCGTCACAGCGCTGTCGCCCTGCCAGGCCGGCGGCGCCGCGACGCCGAGCTGGCCCTTGGGGACGTTGAGCGACTGCGGGTTGTTGAAGATGGCGCCCGCGTACCATGCCGGGCCCGGCATCAGGAGCACCTTGTCGGAGTACTTCTTCACGAACTCCGGGGTGAAGACGCTCACGTTGGGAGTGGTGCCGTTCTTGATCAGAACGTCGAGCATCGACGCGGCGCGCTTGCACTCCGTGCTGTCGGTATTGACCGTCACCGACTTGGGACCGGTGATGTCGTTCGCCTGGCACTTGCTGCCCCAGAAGAAGACCTCCGGGGTCCAGGCGTCTCCGACGGTGCCGACGATGTAGCCGGGGTGCTCCTTGGCCACCTTCTCGCCGAGCGCCTGGTACTCCTCCCAGGTGGTGGGGACGGAGTAGCCGAACTTGTCGAGCAGGCTCTTGTTGTACCAGAGCACCGCCTGCGCCAGGTCGTTGCGGAGGCAGTAGACCTTGCCCTCGACCGTGCACGGGGCCAGCGAGCCCTGCGTGAAGTTGTCAAGCGTGGTCTTCGGGACGAGCCCGCCGTTCAGCACGGCCGCGAACGCCTGTTTGCCGTTGCTCTTCTGGCTCGCCCACGCCGCGTCGTTGTTCTGCGTCGAGAACACCACATCGGGCCAGCCGCTGCCTGCCCGGTCGAAGAGCTGGATCTTCGTCCGAAACGAGTTCGAGCCGTTCGAAGACCCGTCGTACGTGACCACGTTGAGCTTCACGCCGGGGTTGGCCTTCTTGAAGGCGTCGGCCGCACCCGACCGGTCGGAGTCCACCCACACCGTGATCGCGGCCTTGTCATCCTGCGTGACCTGAGGAAAGCCGTAGGAACCGACCGAGGAACCGCCGCTGCTGCCGCAGCCGGCCAGCGTGAGGGCGATGGCGAGTGCACCCACGCCGCCGATCACGCGCACCCGCCGCCCGGCATGTCCGGCATGTGTGTTACGTACCATGTTGCGTCCTTTTTCCCGAATCCCACATTGACGACTCGCGCAGTGTGATGAAAATAGAGCATACGTATGACGTATGCAAGCGGTCTGAAGCACCGCCTTGAAGAGAGTGAGGACACCTATGAAGGGTGCTGCATACATGGGCGAAGGTCGCTTGACGACCGTGTCCGTGGACGTCGCGCCGCCCGGCCCCGGCGAGCTCCAGATCGCCGTCGCCTACTGCGGGCTGTGCGGAACGGACCTCCACATCGTGCACGGCGACATGGATGCGAGGGTGCGGACGCCCCTCGTGTTCGGCCATGAGACGTCGGGCACGGTGGCGGCCATCGGCACGGGCGTGGAGGGCTGGAAGGTCGGCGACCCCCTGACCGTCATGCCGCTGGTCTGGGACGGCACCTGCCCCGCCTGCCTCGCCGGTCACCAGCACATCTGCCAGAACCTCGTCTTCGTCGGCATCGACTCCCCCGGAGGGCTGCAGCAACGGTGGAACGTGCCCGCCTCGATCGCCGTGCCGCTCCCCCTCGACCTCGACCTGCGTACGGCGGCGCTCGTCGAGCCCGTCGCCGTCGCGGTACACGACGTCCGGCGCTCCGGCCTCCAGGTCGGTGACCACGCCGTCGTGCTCGGCGGCGGCCCCATCGGGGTGCTCATCGCCGTCGTCGCGCGGGACGCAGGCGCCCACGTCATGGTCGCCGAGGTCGACGCCTCCCGCCGGAGCCGCGTCGCCGAGCTCGGCATCGAGGTGATCGACCCCTCCTCCGCCGACATGGTCGCCGAGGTCGAGCGCTGGACGAACGGCGTCGGCGCCGATGTGGTGTTCGAAGTGTCGGGAGCCGCCGCCGCGGCCCGCTCCACCACTGCGCTGGCGAAGGTGCGTGGGACGATCGTCGTGGTGGCCATCCACTCCGCCGCTCGCGAGCTGGACCTGCAGCGGGTGTTCTGGCGCGAGCTCCGCCTGCTGGGCGCCCGGGTGTACCAGCGATCCGACTTCGAGCGCGCCGTCGAGCTGCTCAGTCGGCGCCGTATCCCCGCGGAGGCCCTCATCTCCGGTGTCGTCCCGCTCGAGGAGACCGCCTCCGCGATCGACGACCTCTCGGCCGGCCGGGCCATGAAGATCCTCGTGGACGTCGCCGGGGAGGCCCGGGCATGAACGACCTCTTCGACCTCCATGGCAGTCTCGCTGTCGTCACCGGCGCCCGCCGGGGCATCGGTCGAGCCATGGCGGAGGCCATCGCCGCCGCCGGAGCGGACATCATCGGTGTGAGCGCTCACCTTCGGACGGACGACGAGGTCGCCGAGACCGTCCGGAAACTCGGCCGGTCCTTCGAAGGCCGCGCCGTGGACTTCGCCGATCGCGACGCCGTCCTGCAGCTGGGTGCCGAGCTCGCTGAGCGGGCTCCCGACATCCTCATCAACAACGCGGGGACGATAGAACGGGCTCCCGCCGCGGAGCATCCGCTCACGTGGTGGGATCGGGTGATCGAGGTCGACCTGTCGAGCCAGTTCGCCCTCACCCAACTGGTAGCACGTCCGATGCTGGACCGCGGCCGAGGCAAGATCGTGTTCACGGCGAGCATGCTGAGCTTCCAGGGCGGGATCAACGTGCCCGGCTACACCGCCGCCAAGTCGGGGATCGCCGGCCTCACCCGGGCGCTCGCCAACGAGTGGGCCGGTCGGGGGGTGAACGTCAACGCCATCGCACCGGGCTACATCGCGACCGACAACACGGCGGCGCTTCGCGACGACCCCGAACGGTCGCGGTCCATCCTGGAGCGGATCCCGGCTGGACGCTGGGGTCGCAGCGACGACATCGCGGGCGCGGCGGTCTTCCTCAGCTCGGCGGCGTCCGACTACGTCTCCGGCGCGATCATCCCCGTGGACGGCGGGTGGCTGGCGCGATGACCGCGGCGAGCAGAACGCCGAGTTCGTCAATGTCGAGGCGCACCCGAGAGGCGTGCCGGCCGAAGAGCTCGACCCGGACGGCCATACCGGTGTCGCCCGCTCCCGGCACGGAAACGCCGGCGCCGGCCACTCCTTCGTGTGCGGGCACCTCCACG
>NZ_JBFAMX010000442.1:0-8716 GCF_040659615.1 Nonomuraea sp. NPDC049784 | reverse complement strand
CGCGACCGTGGCCTCGACCAGGTCGATGGCGTCGGCGTTGTACATGGCCTGCATGTCGAGGTCGGACAGCCCCCACTCGGCCTGCAGCCGCTGGCGCTTGACCGACGGCAGCTCGGGCAGCGCGGCCTTCAGCTCGGCCACCCACGCCGGGTCGGGCGCGATCGGCACCAGGTCGGGCTCGGGGAAGTAGCGGTAGTCCTGCGCCTCCTCCTTGGACCTGCCCGACGTGGTGGTGCCGGTGTCCTCGTGGAAGTGCCGGGTCTCCTGAACGATCTTCCCGCCCTCGGCCAGGATGCCGGCCTGCCGCTCGATCTCGCTCCGGACGGCCCGCTCGACGCTGCGCAGAGAGTTGACGTTCTTGGTCTCCGTACGGGTGCCCCACTCGGACGAGCCCCGCGGCATGAGTGACACGTTGACGTCGCAGCGCAGCGAGCCCTCCTCCATGCGCACGTCGGAAACGCCGAGCGAGCGCATGATCTCCCGCAGCTCGGTGACGTACGCCTTGGCCACCTCGGGCGCGAGCCGGTCGGTGCCGGGGATGGGCTTGGTCACGATCTCGACCAGCGGGATGCCCGCGCGGTTGTAGTCGACGATCGAGTAGTCGGCCCCCTGGATGCGCCCGGTCGCGCCGCCCACGTGGGTGGACTTGCCGGTGTCCTCCTCCAGGTGCACCCGCTCGATCTCGATCCGCACGGTCTTGCCCTCGACCTCGACGTCGACGTAGCCGTCGACGCAGAGCGGCTCGTCGTACTGCGAGATCTGGTAGTTCTTCGGCATGTCCGGATAGAAGTAGTTCTTCCGGGCGAAGCGGCACCACTCGGCGATCGAGCAGTTCAGCGCCAGGCCGATGCGGATGGTCGACTCGATGGCCTGGGCGTTGGCCACGGGCAGCGACCCGGGGAACGCCAGGCAGGTCGGGCAGACCTGCGTGTTGGGCGGGGCGCCGAAGGTCGTCTTGCAGCCGCAGAACATCTTCGACTTGGTGCCCAGCTCGACGTGCGTCTCCAGGCCGAGCACCGGCTCGAACCGGTCAAGCGCTTCGTCATAGACCATGGTCATAGCGACGGGGCCTCCTTCAGCAGCGGGCCGCCCCAGCGGCTCTCCAGGGCCTTCTCGACGGCGGCGCCGACGCGGTAGCAGCGGTCGTCGGCCAGGACCGGCGCCATGATCTGCAGGCCGACCGGCAGGTTGTCCTCGTCGGCCAGGCCGACCGGCACCGACATGGCCGCGTTGCCGGCCAGGTTGGACGGGATGGTGCACAGGTCGGCGAGGTACATCGCGATCGGGTCGTCGGTGCGCTCGCCGATCGCGAACGCCGTGGTCGGCGTGGTCGGCGACACCAGCACGTCCACCTGCTGGTAGGCGGCCTCGAACTCGCGGGAGATGACCGTGCGCACCTTCTGCGCCTGGCCGTAGTAGGCGTCGTAGTAGCCGCTCGACAGCGCGTACGTGCCGAGCATGATGCGCCGCTTGACCTCGGGGCCGAACCCGGCGGCCCTGGTCAGCGCCATGACCTCCTCGGCGCTGCGGGTGCCGTCGTCGCCGACGCGCAGGCCGTAGCGCATGGCGTCGAAGCGCGCCAGGTTGGACGAGCACTCCGACGGCGCGATCAGGTAGTACGCGGGCAGCGCGGTGGTGAACGACGGGCAGGAGACCTCGACGACCTTAGCCCCCAGCGACTCCAGGAGCTGGATGGCCTCGTGGTAGCGGGCCAGCACGCCGGCCTGGTAGCCCTCGCCGGCGAACTCCTTGACGACACCGATCCGCATGCCGGCGATGTCGGGGTTCTTCGCGGCCTCGACCACGCTCGGCACGGGCGCGTCGATCGAGGTCGAGTCCATCGGGTCGTGCCCGGAGAACGCCTCGTGCAGCAGCGCCGCGTCGAGCACGTTACGCGCGAACGGGCCCGGCGTGTCGAGCGAGCTCGCGAACGCGATGATGCCGTATCGGGACGAGCCACCGTACGTCGGCTTCATGCCCACGATCCCGGTCACGGAGGCCGGCTGCCGGATCGAGCCGCCGGTGTCGGTGCCCGTGGACAGCGGCGCCTCGTACGCGGCCACGGCGGCGCTCGAGCCGCCCGACGAGCCGCCCGGCACCTTGGACAGGTCCCACGGGTTGCGGGTGACCTGGTACGCCGAGTTTTCCGTGGAGGAGCCCATGGCGAACTCGTCCAGGTTCGTCTTGCCGAGGAAGACCAGCCCGGCCTCGCGCAGCCGCGCGGTGACGGTCGCGTCGTACGGCGGGCGCCACCCCTCGAGGATCTTGGACGCGGCCGTCGTCGGCATGTCGCGCGTGGTGAAGATGTCCTTGTGCGCGATCGGCACGCCGGCCAGCGGTCCGAGCTTCTCGCCCGCCCGCAGCCTGGCGTCGACGGCCCGCGCCTGCTCCAGCGTCGTCTCGCGATCGACGTGGAGGAACGCCTGGATCTTGGGCTCCACCTCGGCCATGCGGTCGAGATGCGCCTCGGCCACCTCGACGGCCGACACCTCGCCACCGGCGATCATCGAACCCAGCTCGGCGGCGGTCTTGCGGATCAAGCTCATGCCTCCTCCCCGAGGATGCGCGGCACCCGGAATCGGTCGTCCTCGACGGCGGGCGCGCCGGAGAGCGCCTGGTCGGGCGTCAGGGACTGTCGCACCTCGTCGGCACGGAAGACATTGGTCAGCGGAAGCGCGTGCGACGAAGGCGGCACATCCTCGGCGGCGACCTCTGCCACCTTCGCGACCGCCTCGATGATGGCATCGAGCTGGGTGGCGTAGTGGTCGAGCTCGTCGTCGGTGAGCGCCAGCCTGGACAACCGGGCCAGGTGTGCGACCTCGTCGCGGGTTATGGCGGACATGAGTCGGTTAACCCGTTTCGTGGATGGAGTCTTTGGACACTGCCATCCTAGGGGGCTTGACGTAGCACGCCCGAACCATTATCCGCGCCGCAACGAACGATGCCCTCCACCCATTCGCTGCCAGACCGGGGATTTCTTCGCTGGAAGGTCCGGCCCCTGGTGGTGCTCATCGCCGTGACCATGCCGCTGAGGGCCCTCACCGTGTCCGCCGGGCAAATGGACGTGGGTCAGGCTGAGCGGCTCACCTCGGGCCGGTAGCTGTACTCGATCCCGGGCCCCGCGCCCGCGTGCTCCCTGAGCCAGACCGTGGCGTCGGCGGCGGGCATGGACCGGCCGAACAACCACCCCTGCCCCATGTCGCACCCCATCTCCGCCAGCCTCATCGCCACCTCGTCCGACTCCACTCCCTCCGCGACCGAGCGCAGGCCGAGCGAGCGGACCAGGTCCACGATCGAGCGGACGATCCGGTCGTCGTCCTCCGACTCGGCGATCCGGCGTACGAACGAGGCATCGATCTTGACTTCGGAGACCGCCAGGCGCTGGAGCCTGATGAGCGAGGAGTAGCCGGTGCCGAAGTCGTCGAGCGCCAGCGGCACGCCCAGCGTGGCCAGGGCCTTGATCGTCTCCTGGGTGTACGCCTGGTCGCCCGTCAGGATGCGCTCCGTCACCTCCAGCTGGATGGCCCCGGGCGGCAGCCCGTAGCCGGCCAGGCCCTCCTCCAGCTGCTCCGGCAGGGCCGAGTCGAGCAGGTCGCGGGCCGAGATGTTGACGGAGATCGGCACCCGCATCCCCGCGTGCCACCAGCGGGCGCCCTGCTCGAGCGCCGCCTCGATGACGTACGCGGTGAGCGGCCGCATCAGGTACGACTGCTCGGCCAGCGGGACGAACTCCGACGGCGCGATCGGCCCGTGCACCGGGTGGTGCCAGCGCAGCAGGGCCTCGACCCCCTGGACGGCGCCGGTCTCGAGGCTGACCTTGGGCTGGTAGTGCAGGCGGAGCTCGCGGTTGTCGATGGCGCGGCGTAGGTCGCCGAGGAGGTTGAGGCGTTCGGGAGAGTTGCGGTCCTTGTCGGGCTGGTAGAGCTCTACGCCGGTACGTCCCTCCTTCGCCAGGTACATGGCCACATCGGCCCGCTGCAGGAGCAGCTCGAAATCGGGGGCGTGGTCCGGGTAGAGCGCGATCCCGACAGAGCCGTCCACGTCGAAGGTCATGCCCTCCAACCGGACCGGCTCGGTCAGCGCCGCGCGCAGCCGCGCCGCGACCTCCCTGGCCGCGTGGGCGTCCCTGATCGAGGGCAGCAGCACGGCGAACTCGTCGCCGCCCAGCCTCGCCACGACGTCGCCCGGCCGTACCGAATGGGTGAGCCTGTGCGCGACCATCTGCAGCAACCGGTCGCCCACCGGATGCCCCATCGTGTCGTTGACCTCCTTGAACCGGTCGAGGTCGAGCAGGAACAGGCCGACCCGCTCGTCCTGCCTGGCCTCGGCCAGCGCCTCCTCCGTGCTGACGATGAGCATCTTGCGGTTGGGCAGGCCGGTCAGCTCGTCGTGCAGGGCCTGGTGGTCGCGGCGCATGGAGAGCGTGGCAGTGAAGTAGACGGCGGTGAGGGGGGCGACGAACAGGGGCACCAGCCCGGGCGAGTGCTCCATGACCACGACGACCAGGGGCGCCAGGCCGAGCAGCCCGGCGTACACGAGGGCCTGCGGGACGACCGTGACCTTGAACACCCGCGTGATCGAGCGCCGCTCGTGCAGCGCGACCGCGCCGCACACGAGGGTGGCCCTGGTGGCGAAGTACGCGACCCCGGCCAGCGCGATCGCCGGCAGGTCGCCGCCATCCGGCACCCAGGGCACGGCCGGGCTCGGCACGATGCCGAACAACCCCAGCACCACAGCCGCCGCGGTGAGCGCGAGAGTCGATTGAGCGACGTTGAACATGACCCGATGCCACGACTTGCGCGTCACCACCCCGTTCATGGTCACGGCGACGGCCTGCATCAGCACCGCGACGGGCAGCCCGAAGTGCAGGAGCACGGCGAAGGTGAACATGGTGGACGGATACGTGCCGCCCACGGCGGTGGCGGAGGACACCATCACGGGCCTCAGCTCACCCAGCATCACCAGCACCGCCAGCATCCAGAACAACGACGTGCGGGCCAGCTCCAGCAGCCCGGTGGCGTCCAGTCTGAGCATGGCCACCACGAGCGCGGTGAAGCCGATCACGGTTATGCCCGCGAGGAACGCCCACAGCGGCGTGCCGACGCGTGGTCCGGTGTCGCGGGTGTCGGTTGGGCCAGTCATCGGTAACAGAACCCCCATTAGGTCACTATGGGAGGGTACGACCTTCACCCCACTTCGCGAAACCAAGCGCGTACGTTCCGTCACTTCTCCTTTCCGACATATACCCAAAAACCACCCTCGGTAGCAAACCGCACACACTCCCGGCACGGCCCCACCCCCGCAGCCCCGCCATCCCCTACGACACCGGCCTTCCGGGCTCTCCCCCGCCGCCCCGACCACTGCCCCCGCACCCCGAATACGGCACCGCCCGGGCTCGCCCATGACCCGGGACCTCAGCCTTTACCTCCCGATGCGGCACCGCCCCGGGGCTCGCCCGCGGCTCCGAAACCTCAGCCCCACCTCCTGGATGCGGTACCGACCCAGGCTCGCTCGTGACTCCGGAACCTCAGCCCCCACCTCCCGGATGCGGCACCGCCTCACCACACCCGTATGCGGCGCCGTCTCAGGCTTGCTCCTGGCGCCCCAACCTCAGCCACCGCGCTCCACCGCGGCACCGTCTCGGATTACTTGGCGTCCCAACCTCAGCCACCGCACTCCGTCTCGGGTAGCTGGCGTCCTAACCTGAGCCACCGCACTCCACCGCGGCACTGTCTCAGGCTTGCTCTTGGCGTCCTGACCTCAGCCCACCGCATGCCATCGCACCCGGCAGCGGCACGCTGTGCCGACGACGCCACCCACGCAAGCGCCACACCCGTGCACCAGCCGAGCACCGCACACTGGCGCCGGACTCCACCGCAGGACTAAGCCTCTGGGGTGATCGCGGCTGCGGCCGCCGCCTCCGGGCCTTCCTTCAGGAGGATCTCGAATCCAGACCCGTCCAGGATCGGCACCCCGACGCTCACCGCCTTGTCGTACTTCGACCCCGCGTTCTCCCCCGCCACCAGGAACGACGTCTTCTTGGACACCGACCCCGACACCTTCCCGCCCCGGCTGGTGAGCGCGTCGGAGGCCGAGTCGCGGGTGTAGCCCTCAAGCGTCCCCGTCACCACGAACGTCAGCCCCGCGAGGGTCTGCGGCCCCTTCTCCGGCGCGGGCTCGTCCTCCATCCGCACTCCGGCGGCCCGCCACCGCTCGATGATCTCGCGGTGCCAGTCGACCGAGAACCATTCCCGGATCGTGGCCGCCACCCGAGAACCGATGCCCTCGACGGCGGCCAGCTCCTCCTCCGAGGCGTTCATGATGCGGTCGATCGAGCGCATCTCGTCGGCCAGCGCGCGGGCGGTGGGCGGGCCGATGTGGCGGATGGACAGGGCCACCAGCACCTGCGCGAGCGGCACCTGCTTGGCCCGCTCCAGCTCCTCAAGGAGCACCAGCGCATTTTGGCTGGGCTTGCCGTCGATGTTGGAGAAGAAGGTGACGACCTTCTGCTCCCCGGTCTTGGGGTCGAGCTTGGGCAGACCGGTGTCCTGGTCGCGGACCACCGACTTGATGGGCAGCAGCTGCTCCAGCGTCAGGTCGAACAGATCAGCCTCGGTGCGCACCACGGGCTCCTGGGGCGGCAGCGGCTGGGTGAGCGCGGTGGCCGCGACGTAGCCCAGCCCGTCGATGTCGAGCGCGCGCCGCCCGGCCGCGAAGTAGATGCGCTCGCGGATCTGGGCGGGGCAGCCGCGCGCGTTGGGGCAGCGCAGGTCGGCGTCGCCCTCCTTCTCGTACGCCAGCTCGGTGCCGCACTCCGGGCAGTGGGTCGGCATGACGAACTCGCGCTCCGACCCGTCGCGCAGCGCCATCACCGGCCCGACGATCTCGGGGATGACGTCGCCCGCCTTGCGCAGCACCACGGTGTCGCCGATGAGCACGCCCTTCTTGACCACGATGGCGGCGTTGTGGAGGGTGGCCCGCTCAACGGTCGAGCCCGACACCACCACGGGCTCCATCACCGCGTACGGCGTCACGCGCCCCGTGCGGCCGACGCCCACCTGGATGTCGAGCAGCTTGGTGTTGACCTCTTCCGGCGGGTACTTGAAGGCGATCGCCCACCGCGGCGCCCGCGACGTGGAGCCCAGCTCCCGCTGCGTGCGGAAGTCGTCGACCTTGACGACCACCCCGTCGATCTCGTACGCGGGATCGTGCCGGTGCACGCGGTAGTGCTCGATGAAGTCGTCGACCTCGGTGAGCCCGGGCACCACCTTGTAGAGATCGCTGACCGGCAGCCCGAACTCCCGCAGCCGGTCGTAGACCTCGGACTGCGCCTTCGGGACGGCCGAGCCCTCCCAGATGCCGATGCCGTGCACCAGCATCCGCAGCGGCCGCTGGGCCGTGATGCGCGGATCCTTCTGCCGCAGCGTGCCCGCCGCGGAGTTACGCGGGTTGGCGAACGGCGGCTTGCCCTGCTCGACGAGCTGCTCGTTGAGCTTGTTGAAGTCTTCGACCGGGATGTAGACCTCGCCGCGCACCTCGACCAGGCTGGGGATGTCGTCACCCTTGAGCCGGTGGGGGACGCCCTTGATCGTGCGGACGTTGGCGGTCACGTCATCGCCCGTGCGCCCGTCGCCACGGGTCGCGCCCCGCTCCAGCTTGCCGTCGCGGTAGACCAGCGCGATCGCCAGCCCGTCGATCTTCAGCTCGCAGAGGTACGGGCCCGGATCGCCCTCCGCCAGCCGCTCGGCCCGCTGCATCCAGGCGGCCATGTCGGCGTCGTTGAAGGCGTTGTCGAGGCTCTCCATCCGGTTGAGGTGCTGCACCTTGGCGAAATCGCCCGACACCGGCGCGCCCACCTTCTGTGTGGGCGAGTCGGGCGTCTGGAGCGTCGGATGCGCCTCCTCCAGCGCCAGCAGCTCCCTGAACCACTCGTCGAACTCGGCGTCGCTGGCCGTGGGCTGGTCGAGCACGTAGTAGCGCCAGCGGGCGTCCTCGACCAGCTCGCTCAGCTCGGCATGCCGCTTGAGCGCGGCCACGGGCACGCCCTGAACCTCGGCGCCAGGCTCACTCACCAGGGTCTCCTCTCGTCCAACACCCTGACCAAACGCTACCGCCGAGCACCGACAAGAACGAAGGCTCAGCCGCCCTGGGCCCAAACACCTTCCCAGGTCGAGCACTCGCCGGTGGCCTTCGTGGACGTGCCGCGGCAGACCTTGCCCTCGATCGAGAGCATGTATCCGGTCGGGAAGGAGAACTCCAGCGGCTTCGTACCCGAGCAGTTGTGGTACGTCTTGTACCCCTTGCCGCCCTCTTCCTTGACCCACCGGAACGTCAGCCAGGAGCACCCCGTACGCCCGGGGAAGTCGTACAGCTTCCCGCTGACCACGAACCCCGGACGGTCGTGCACCACCTTCCCCTTGGCCTTGCCCGCCCGATTGGCGGAGTAGATGGACCCCCAGCTCCACACCTCCGGGTTCGCCAGGGCAGGCGACGCTGAAGCCATCAGTACGGCGGCGGCCACCGCCACAGTGCGAAGAATCATGAGCCGGAGGCTACTCAGCCGCCTTGCAGCCCGCTTTCAGGATCGTCCCTGAGCACCTGAGCCGCCTTCCGGCAGGCCGCCAGCGCCGCGCGGGCGTACCTGGGCGACGCCCCGGCCAGCCCGCAAGAGGGCGTCAGCACGACCTGCTCGGCCAGCCGGTCGGGCGCGAACCCG
>NZ_JBFAMX010000441.1:0-8734 GCF_040659615.1 Nonomuraea sp. NPDC049784 | reverse complement strand
CTCGGCCGCCACCGCAGGCTGGTCGCGGCCATCGCCGAGGGCGCGGATCTACGCGAGCTGTTCGAGCTGACCGCCGCCGAGCTGGGCGTCACCGGCGCCGTCCTGTCCGCGTCGGGCGAGGTGATCGTGGGCGCGGCCGAGGATCCGGTACGGCTGGCGAAGGCGTACCTCACGGCCCCGCGGCTGCCCGCGCACGTCGGCAACCACACGATCTTCGCGGTCGGGCGCGGCCACCGGGCCGCCGGCTGGGCACTGGCCTGCGACGGCGACCTGATCGGCCGGGCCGACCTGGGCTACGAGCTGGCGGCCTGCGTCGGCCTCGAACGCAGCCGCATGGAGGAGGGCCGCAGGGTCGAGCGCCGCCTCAGCGAGCAGCTCATCGTGGCCGCGCTGGCCGACTCGGACATGGCCGAGCTCAACGCCAGGCTGCGGACGTGCGGGATCGACGCGGCGGAGCCGTACGCGGTCGTGAACGCCACCGCGCCGAGGCCGGGCGCCACCCGCGGTCCCGACCCCGCCACGCTCGGCGGCCAGGTCGTGGAGGAGCTGCTGGGCCGCGAGGTCGTGGCCGCGGCGGGCGCGGACGGCGCGGTCGCCGTGGTGCCGCTGCGCGAGCGCACCACCGCCGAGGTGGCCGAGCGGCTGCGCGCCGGCGCCGAGGTGCTGGCGGCCCTGCCGGACACCCGGCTCTGCGTGGGGCTGAGCGGCGCCCTGACCGGGGCCGCCGCGATCAAGGGCGGCGTCGAGGAGGCCGGGCACGCCAGGCGGCTGGCCGAGGCCCGCGCCGGGGGTGTGGTGACCAGCGACGAGATCTACACGCACGCGTTGCTGCTGGCCACGGTGCCGGGGGACGTACGCCGCTCCTTCGCGGCCAGGCTGCTGTCGCCGCTGCTGGACTACGACCGCAGGCACCAGTCGGAGCTGGTGCGGACCCTGGGGATCTTCCTCGATTGCGCCGGCTCCTGGAACGCCTGCGCCGAGCAGCTGCACGTGCACGTGAACACCGTGCGTTACCGCATCCGCAGAATCGAGGAACTTACCGGCAGGAATCTGTCGACCATGGCCGACCGAGTAGATTTCTTTCTCGCCCTCAGAGACACAGGGCCGCCGCGGCAGGCCCTTCCATGAGAGGGGGCGGGAAGAGGGGACACAACGACGTAGGCGAGCCTCGTCATCTTGATCGGGAGACGTCGCCTGCGGGGGCACGGTGCGGTTGCGTGCCCTTGATCAGTCGTGTGCCCCCTCTCGCCGAATGCTCAGCAGCAGTGTTCCGCGTCCTGCAGACTCGAAAGGGAGGCAGACGATTCGGCACTCGCGGCCGTAACATTGCCTCCAACGGCTACCAGGGCCAAAACCACGGCAGCCAGAGCAGACAGGGCAATACGCATACGCATGGAGGATTCTCCCTCGCCTATGTGGGGTTGCTCGGACTTCATCATCTCAGGGAGCGGCGACAGTGACCACATCTGACCTGGTCGGACTCCGTATTAAAACGGTTCGGCGACAGCGCGGCCTGTCGCAGGCGCAGCTGGCGCATCCCGAGTTGTCGGACAGCTATGTCTCCTTGATCGAGAGTGGCAAGCGTACCCCTACCCCCGCCGTCCTGGAGCTGCTGGCCCAGAAACTCGACTGCTCGCTGTCCTACCTGATCAACGGCGTGACCGCCGAGCAGATGGAGGACATCGAGCTCGCGCTCGGCTACGCACGCCTGGCGCTCGAGAACGGCGAGGTCTCTGAGGCCCGCACACGCTTCGACGAGCTTCTGGCGGACAATAACCTGACAGGGCTGACCTCACTACGTCAAGAGACCGAATACGGGCTCGCCCTCGCGACGGAGGCAGGCGGCGACCTCGACGGGGCGATCTCCATCCTGCTCGGGCTGCGGGAAGAGGACCTGCCGGCCGAGCGGCGGATCGAGGTCGCGATCGCGCTCTGCCGCATCTACCGGGAGAGCGAGCGGCTGACCGAGGCCGTCGAGGTCGGCGAGCAGCTGCTCGTCGGCACCGCCCGCCCGGCCTGGACCGACCTGCTCGTCGAGCTGGGCGGCACCCTGCTGGCCGCCTACATAGAGCGCGGCGACCTGCTGCGGGCCAGGCAGTTCGCGGCCGAGCTGCTCAACGCCGCCGACGCGCTCGGCACCCCACGCTCGATCGTGGCGGCCACCTGGATGGCCTCCAACACCGCCCAGTTCACCGGCCACCTGGAGGAGGCGCTGTCGTTCTCCGAGCGGGCCATGGCCGTGCAGCTGGAGAACGGCCAGCCGCGCGCCGTCGCCAGGACGCGCCTCGCGCTCGCGCAAAAGCGCCTGGAGGCCCGGCCTCACGAGGCCGCGGCCGTCCGCGACATGCTCCGCAACGCGGTCGCCGAGTTCGAGCAGACCTCCACCAGCACGATCCAGCGGGCACGTCTCCAGGTGGAGCTGGCCAGGGCCGAGTCCATCACCGGTGAGCTCGACCGGGCCGTCGAGCACGCCGTGGCGGGCCGCAACCTGCTGCCCAAGTCGGGGATGGCGCTGGGCGCCGAGGCCGATCTGCTGCTCGGCAGGATCTACGGCGCCGTCGGGCGCTCGGACGAGGCCGCCGCGCACGTGGCCGCCGCACGCGACTGGCTCGCCCCGCTGCCCGACTCCCGCCGTTCGGCCGCCACCTGGTACGCCGCGGCCGAGACGATGGAGCAGCTCGGCGACTCCGCCGGAGCGGTGGAGGCCTACCAGCGGGCGCTGGCCTGCGCGGGGCTGTAGCGGGGTCCGGACCGGGCGGTGGCGTGGGTAGCCTTGAGGATGTCATGAAGAGATCCCCGTTCGCGGTGCTCACCGCTATCGCCGCCGCCCTGTTCGTGCTCGTCACCGCCGCTCCCGCGCTGGCGCACGACGCGCTCAAGAGCAGCTCCCCGGCCAAGGGCGCCGAGGTCAAGGCCCTCGAGGAGGTGCGCCTCGAGTTCACCGCGAGTGTGCGCCTGCCGTTCGTCATCGTGCGCGGTCCCGGCGACGCCGAGCATCAGAGCGGCAAGCCGCAGGTGGACGGCAAGGTGGTGACGCAGGCGGTCGAGGGGCCGCTGCCCGATGGGAAATACACGATCGCCTACCGGGTCGTGTCGTCCGACGGGCATCCCATCGAGGGCGAGATCCCGTTCACGGTGGAGGGGACCGAGACGTCGTCTCCCAGCCCTTCCGCCTCCGAGAGCCAGGCGTCGGCGAGCGCCAGTGCGCCCGCTCAGGCCCAGCCTTCGGCCAGTGAGACGGCGCCGGCCACCGATCAGGCGTCGGCCGCCCAACAGGGGACGTTCCCAGTCTGGCTGATCATCGTGATCGGCGCGCTCATCGGCATCGGCATCGGCTTCCTGCTGAGCGCGCGGAGAAGGAAGCCATGAACAAGGCGGCGCGGCTCGCGCTCACCGGGGCGGTCGCCGCGGTCGTCGCCCTGGTGATCGGCATGATCGCCGGCGGCAGGGCGTTCCCGAGGATCATCCCGGGGCTGCCCGACTCCGGAGCAGTCGTCCGATGGGGGCTGCCGCTGTCCAAGCTGGCCATGGACGTGTCGGGTGTGGCCACCGTAGGCCTGCTGCTGATGGCCGCCATGCTGCTGCCCAACGACAAGGGCGTGCTCGGCAGGAGCGGCGTCGAATACGTCAAGGCCGGTTCGTGGGCGGCGCTGGCCTGGGCCGGGTCGGCGTTCGCCGCCATCGTGTTCGGCACCGCCGAGTCCATCGGCAGGACCGTGCCCGAGATCCTCAACGGCGCCTTCCTCACCAGCTACGCCACCCAGACCACGCAGGGCGTGGCGCTCACGCTCGTGGTGCTGTTCGGGGTGGCGATCGCGCTGTTCTCGCGCGGCGCCATCACCGCCGGTGCGGCGGCCGGGCTGCTGGTGTTCGCCCTGGTGACGCTGTTGCCCGCGCCGCTGACCGGCCACACCTCGTCCTCGCCCAACCACGACCTGGCCACGTCGGCGGTGTCGCTGCACCTGCTCGCGCTCGCGCTGTGGGTGGGCGGGCTCGCCGTGCTGGCCCTGCACGCGGTCCGCCGGCAGCCGCAGCTCGAGGTGGCCGCCGCCCGGTTCTCCGACATGGCCCTCTGGTGCTACGCCGGGGTCGGCATTTCCGGGGTGTTCAGCCTGGTCGCGCGGCTGGGCGCGCTGTCCGACCTGTGGACCACCCAGTACGGCCTGCTCGCCCTGGCCAAGATCGTGGCGTTCGTGCTGCTCGGCTACGTCGGCTATTGGCACAGGCAGCGCACGGTGGCCGACCTCCGGAAGGGCAAACCGCGCGCGTTCACCCGCCTGGCCTCCGGCGAGATGCTGCTCATGCTCGCCACCGTCGGCGTGGCCGTGGCGCTGTCGCGCACGCCGCCGCCCGAGTTCAGCGTGCCCGCCGACCGGGCGTACGAGCTGCTCGGTTTCCCCCTTCCCGTCGAGATCACGCTCGGCAACGTGTTCACCCTGTGGTGGTTCGACCTGTTCTTCGCCGTGGTCGCCGTCGTGCTCGGCGGGCTCTACGGTCTGGGCGTGTTCAGGCTGCTGCGGCGCGGCGACAAGTGGCCATGGGGACGCACGGCCTCCTGGTACGTCGGGGTGGCGCTGCTCATCTTCGCCACGCAGAGCGGCCTGGCCCGGTACGCCAAGGTCATGTTCGACATGCACATGATCGAGCACATGACGCTCTCCATGGTCGTGCCGATCTTCCTGGTCCTCGGCGGGCCCGTCACGCTGGCCCTGCGCGCGCTCAAGCCCGCCGCCCGCAGGGGCGACCGGGGGCCGCGGGAGTGGATCACGACGATCCTGCACAGCCGGTTCACCAAGGTCATCACGCATCCCGGCGTCGCCACGTTCATCTTCGTGGCCTCGACGTACGCGCTGTACTTCACGCCGCTCTTCGAGTCGGCGATGCAGGAGCATCTCGGGCACATCTGGATGACCCTCCACTTCCTGATCAGCGGGTGCCTGTTCTTCTGGGTCATCATCGGGATCGATCCCGGGCCCAACCGGCTGCCGTACGTCGGGAGGCTGCTGATGCTCTTCGTCACCATGCCGTTCCACGCGTTCTTCGGCATCGCGCTGATGATGATGGGCACGGTGATCGCCTCCGACTGGTACGAGCAGCTCGGCCGCCCCTGGGGCGAGACGCTGCTCCAGACCCAGAGCAACGGCGGGGCCATCGCCTGGGGGTTCGGTGAGATCCCGACGCTGCTCGTGCTGCTGGCCATCGCCGCACAGTGGTACAGAGACGACGAGAGGCAGGCCCGGCGCGCCGACAGGCGGGCCGACCGCACGGGCGCGGGGGATCCCGACCTCGACTCCTACAACGCCTATCTCGCCCGTCTCAACCGCGCCGACAAGGGGGAGTAGCCGTTTTCCCGCGTGGCCTCATGGGCGAGTAGCGGTTCGGCCATGGCCTTCTATCTTCCCACTACACGTCTCTGGACCGGCCGGTAGCCTGTCTCGTAGGGGAGACGGGCATAACCTCATCAGTTAGCGTGCGTAGGCCTTGAGGGGGGGATGCGCACGCCAGGTGGGAGCGCCGGAGTGGGGACCGGCGCGAGCCCGGCGTGCCGAGGAAGGCGAAACCATTGTCGAAAGAGACACGGATGCGCGGGGGGCAGAGCCTGGCGGAGGCGCTCGAGAGCTACCTGGCCGAGTGGTCCGAGCGCACGGGGATCGCCGTGGAGACCTGGGCGTTGCCCGCCACCGACGTGCCGTCGCCGGTCTCGAGCGCTGTCATGGCCGCGATGGACGACGCACTGTCCAATGTCGAGCTGCACAGCCGGGCACGGATGGTGTCCATCGCCGTGACGGTCTCCAAGAGCGGGCTGCGCATGACGGTCAGCGACAACGGCCAGGGCTTTCCCATCACGGGGACGGGCGGCGGGATCGCCAGGATGCGGGCGGCGTTCGCGGAGATGGGCGGGAGCCTGTCGGTCAACAGCGTGCTGGGGGAGGGCACGACGGTGACCGGGGTGGTGCCCAGGCAGCGGTGACGCGCCGCCGCGCTCGGGGCGCCACGGCGAGGGTCAGGGCAGGGTGAGGATCTCGCTGCCGCTGTCGGTCACCACGATCGTGTGCTCGAACTGGGCCGTGCGCTTACGGTCCTTCGTCACGGCCGTCCACTTGTCCGGCCAGATGTCGTACTCGATCGTCCCCAGCGTGAGCATCGGCTCGATCGTGAACGTCATCCCCGGCACCAGCTCCACCCGCAGCGACGGGTCGTCGTAATGGGGCACCATCAGCCCGGAGTGGAAGCTGGTGCCGATCCCGTGACCCGTGAAGTCGCGCACGACGCCGTAGCCGAAGCGCTTGGCGTACGCCTCGATGACCCGTCCGACCACGTTGAGCTGCCGCCCGGGCGCGACCGCCTTGATGGCGCGCATCATCGCCTCGCGCGTGCGCTCCACCAGCAGCCGCGACTCCTCGTCCACCTCGCCCACCAGGTATGTGGCGTCGGTGTCGCCGTGGACGCCGCCGATGTAGCCGGTGATGTCGACGTTGACGATGTCGCCGTCCCGAAGCACGGTGTCGTCGGGGATGCCGTGGCAGATCACCTCGTTGATCGACGTGCACAGCGACTTGGGGTAGCCCTTGTAGCCGAGCGTGCTCGGGTAGGCGCCGTGGTCGATGAGGAACTCGTGGCCGATCCGGTCGAGCTCGTCGGTCGTCACGCCCGGCTGAATGTGCTTGGCGACCTCCTCGAGCGCCTGGGCGGCGATCCGGCCGGCCACCCGCATGCGCTCGATGATCTCAGGGCTCTTCACGTCGGACTCGCCGGTCCTGGGGCGCTTCTTACCGACGTACTCCGGCCGCTCGATGTGGGCGGGAACCTTTCGCATGGGCGAAACTCGCCCGGGCTGGAGCAGTGTCGTCATGAAACATGAGTCTACGGGGCAGAATTGACCTCGTGAGCGAAGGCCAGTGGTGGTTCTGTCTCAAGCACATGCGGGTCGAGCCTGATCAGGGCTGCCCCAACAAGGACCGGATGGGTCCCTACGAGTCCGAGCAGGAGGCGGCCGGGGCGCTGGAGCGCGCCGCCGCGCGCAACAAGGCCTGGGACGAGGCCGAGGAAGACCAAGACTAGGGAACGATCGCGTACGCCCTGACCGGGAACGTCCCCATGCCCGCGACCATCGGGGGCGCGGCATGGAAGCGGAAGCCGTCTGAGGGCAGCTCGGCCAGCCCCGTCAGGTGCTCCACCAGCGGGATCCCCGCCTTCAGCAGGATCGAGTGGGCGGGGCGCTCGCCGTGCGGTGGGGTGTCGTCGATGTTCAGCGAGTCGATCCCCACCAGCGCCGCGCCCTGGTCGGCCAGCCACTGCGCCGACTCGGGCGCGAGGTAGGGGTGGCCGTGCAGATACGCGTCGGTGCCGAAGTGGCGGTCCCAGCCGGTGTGGATCAGTACGGCCCGCCCGCGTACGTCCAGATCCTTGTCGATCACCACCTCCCGGCCCTCACCGCCGCGGACCACGAGGCCGGGGAGGTCCACCAGCTTGCTCAGCGGCACCTGTGACAGGTCCGGTCCGTCGGCATAGCGGTGGTACGGGGTGTCCAGATAGGTGCCGGTGTTGGCGGCGAGCGTGATCACGCCGATGTGGAACTCCGTGCCCGGCGCGTACACCTTGCGCGAGTCCTCCCGGCTCAGGTGCACCCCCAGCTTCGGGCCGGGAATGCCGGGATAGGTGACCATCCCGTCGACGATGCGGTGGCTGAGTTCGACGATCATCTGGACACTCCTGCTCGCGTGAGTTTGACGAGGGCCACGGCGCCGATGCCCGCCCAGATCAGGTTGAGCCCGGCCGAGGGCCAGGCGGCGTTGTAAGCACTGTTGATCATCAGGCCGATCGAGCCCGCGAGGTTGACGAGCTGGTACGCCACGCCGTCCCCCGATAACCGGGACGTCGTGACCAGGGCGTACCCGGCCAGCAGGAGCGCGGCGCCGATCCAGCCCACGGCGGTGAGGAGGAGATCCATGGCGGCCATTGTCCGGACGCGGGGTGCTGAAGCGCAAATAAAGAAAGCTAAAGGTGCGCGTAAGCTGACCTGCATGGACATCGATCCACGGCGGTTACGTATCCTCCACGAGGTCGCCCGCCGCGGCGGCGTGATGCGGGCCGCCGAGGCTCTCTACCTGACACCCTCCGCCGTCTCGCAGCAGCTCGCCCAGCTCGAACGTGAAGTCGGCCTGGCCCTCATCGACCGCTCCCAGCGCAGCGTCTCGCTCACCCCGGCCGGGCGGGTGCTCGCCGGTTACGCCGAGCGCGTGGAGGAGGAGCTCCTGGAGGCCAGACGGGAGCTCACCCGCTTCACCGAACGCCTGGCCGGGCCCGTACGCATCGCCGCCTTCCCCACGGTCATCAAGCACGTGCTGGTGCCCGCCATGCGTGACCTGGCCGAACGCCACCCCAAGATCACCCCGGTCATCCACGAGATCTACGGCCAGCCCGCACTGCAGGAGCTGCGGATGGGGGCCGTGGACGTGCTCATCACCGAGCAGGACATGGGCCTGCCCGCGCTGTCACAGCCGTCGCTGCGGACCCGGCTGCTCTACGTGGACGAATACCGCATCGTGCTGCCGCCCGACTGGCCGGACCCGCACACGGTCGCCGACCTGATGCAGCAGCCGTGGGTGGCCGGCGAGCCGAACCAGGCGTGCGGTCAGGCGCTGGAGCGGCTGGCGGGGCTGCACGGGTTCGAGCCGCGCAAGGTGCACGTCATCACGGAGTTCGGGCCCACGCTCGCGCTGGTGGCGGCGGG
>NZ_JBFAMX010000440.1:0-8746 GCF_040659615.1 Nonomuraea sp. NPDC049784 | reverse complement strand
GCTTGGCGGGGCGTCCGCCGCGGCGGACGTACGCGCGGTGTTCGCCTCCCGCGGCATCCTCTGACCCGTCCCCACGAAAACCCGGGTTCTGCGCGGCCGATTTGCTAAATTTCTTGCGCGATGGGGCAGATGTGGCCCTCGGGGGAGGTCGGATGCGCAGGTGGACTGCTCCATCCGTGATCGGCTGGACGCTTGCGTCGATCGTTGTGCCGGGTGCCGCGCATTTGCGCGCCGGGCGCAAACGTACCGGTCTGATCATGGTGGGGATCTTCGGGGTGCTGCTGATCGGTGTCGTGGTCGCGCTGGTCAACGGCGAGGCACTGGCCGGTCTGCTCATCGACCCGACCTGGCTGGCCGTGGTCATAGGGCTGTGCGTGGTGGCAGGGCTGGGCTGGGCGGCGGTCGTGATCAGCTCCTACGTCGTGCTGCGCCCGGGCAGGCTCGGCCAGTGGGGTCAGCTCGGTACGGGCGCGGTCGCGGGCGTGCTGACGGTGGCCGTGGCGCTGCCGTTCGGACTGGTTGCCACGACCGCCCGCACCTCCGACGACGCGCTCGGCACCGTCTTCCAGTCCTCGCCCTCTCAGCCGATCGATCACAAGGATCCGTGGCGAGGACGCGATCGGCTCAACATCGCGCTGCTGGGCGGCGACGGCGCGAACTCGCGCAAGGGCGTCAGCATCCGCACCGACAGCATCAACGTGGTCAGCATCGACGTCCACACGGGCGACTCGGTGGTCTTCGCGCTGCCCCGCGAGCTGGAGAACGCGCCGTTTCCGCCGGGCTCCGCGCTGGCCAAGCGGTTCCCGCCACCGAAGAACTTCTGGCTGCCACCAGGCCAGGGCCGCGGCTCCGCCGACCTGATCAACGGCGTCTGGGCCTACGCCGACATGCACCCCGAGGTCGCCGGCCACTCCCCCACCCGCGCCCCGGACGCGGTCAAGGGCGCGCTCGGCCAGATCCTCGGCCTCAAGATCGACTATTACATGCTCGTCAACATGTGGGGCGTGGCGCATCTGATCGACGCTCTCGGCGGCGTCACCATCCATGTCGAGCAGGACATCTGCTACGGCGTGGGCCGTACCGACGGCGGCGTGGTCAAGGCCGGCACCCGCACCCTCAACGGCACCCAGGCCCTCTGGTACGGCAGGGCCCGCGACCACCCAGGCAGCACCTGCGCGGGCGCCGACAACCACACCCGGATGCGCCGCCAGCAGTGCGTGATGAGCGCCATGCTCAAGCAGCTCAACCCGAGCAACGTGCTGCTGAAGTTCAACGCTCTGGCCGCCGCGGCCAAGCAGACTTTCCGCACCGACATCCCGCGTGACCTGCTGCAGGACCTGGTCCCGCTCGCTCAGCAGGTCAAGTCCGCCCGCGTGTCCAAGCTGAACTTCGTTCCGCCCGCCTACAACCCGGCCTACCCGGACTATCCGCGCATCCGCAAGGCGGCGAGCGCTGCCATCGCACGCTCCCGCGGGTCGGGCCAGGTGGTCCGCGCCGAAGCCGCCACCCCTTCTCCGGCCAGTACGGCTACCGCCACGCCCTCGACGCGTCAGCGCCGACAACAATCCGGCCGGCTGGACACGCTGGACTCGTCATGCGTGCCCGGCAAGAAGGGAGCCTAGCCAGGACTGTCGTCGGCGTTGGCGCGGAGCCTGACGGCCTGCGCCATCTCAGGCGACGAGGCCGCGCCTGTCCACGGGGAGGAGCGATGGGCACCGGGCTTGCGGACGTGCTCAGCATCATCCGCCTGGATGAGCCATGACCGCCCGGGCGCCGATCGCGCCCGGACGGTCATGACATCAGAGCCGGTCGAGGATCTTCTGCAGTTGCGTCACCTCGGTCTGCTGAGTGGTCTCGATGGCCCTGGCCAGTTCTTTGGCCTGCGAGTTCGAGCCATTGGCCTGCTCGGTCCCGGCCATCTCGATCGCGCCCTTGTGGTGGGCGATCATCTGCTGGGCGAACAGCCTGTCGAACTCCTTGCCCTTGGCGGTGTCGAGCTTCTTCATGTCCTCCTCGGACATGACGCCCGGCATGCCGTGCCCCATGCCTGCCTCAGCGGGCTTGCCCCACTCGCTCAGCCAGCCCTTCATGGTCTGGATCTCCGGGTCCTGCGCCGCCTTGATCTTCGCCGCGAGCTCCTTGATCTCCGGGTCGCTCGCGCGCGTCGTCGCCAGCTCGGCCATCTCGACCGCCTGCTCATGGTGCGGGATCATCATCTGCGCGAACATGACGTCCGCGTCATTGACGGTGCCCGACGGCTGCGCACTTGCGCTGGTGGAAGCAGGCGCGCTCGCGCTGCCCGTCCCCTCATGCCCGGCCATGGAGTCGGCGTTGCCGCCGCACGCGGTCAGCAAGGCGAGCGCACCTGCGGCAATGGTGAGGGACATCTTGCGGTTGTTACGCATGGTTGATCGTTCTCTCGATGTGTTGGAACTGTCGGCCGGCTCGCGGACGGTCGTCCGCGTGATCATCGGCCTATATGCGCAACATCGAGAGACTGGCCAGCCTCAGAGACGTGGGCCTTGGCGGAGGCCTGGCCACCTGCCGGACAGGTGGGAGGCCTCCAAAGCCGTCATTCGTTCGACTCCCCACTCTGGTCCAGGCCGCCACCAGCAGCATGACCACGAGCGACATCAGTATGGCCAGGCACACGCTGGTCGGGTCGAGTCCAGGCATCTCATGCTCGGGAACGAATGCCCGCAGCCCCGCCGGAACAACGGGAAGGGGTTCCTGGGCGACGCTCATCCCGTGTGCGTCGGATGAGAGGCCACCGTGCCGGCCGTGGACATGGCCCAGGGTGTGCATGCCGTACACGCCCAGGGCGAGCACGACGAGCAGGAGCCCGCGCGCGACCCGCAACGCGAGGCGTCGCCGTGCGACTCCCACCGGCCCTCCCTGGATAATCGGCATGTCACGGGTCCCATCAGTGTACTAAGGGGCCTCGTAGCACCCGCCAAGGCCGACCGGGTGCCGCCATGTGCGGAAAGGCACCCGGCTTCTGACGGGCGCCGGGATCAGGCGGTGACCAGCTCGTAGCCCGCTTCTTCGACGGCCTCCCGTACAAGACCCTCTTCGATGGGCTCGCTTCCCGTGACAGTCACCTTGCCCGTGGCGAGTTCCACGTCGACCGCCGTAACGCCGGCGATCTTGCCGACTTCGGACTTCACGCTGCCCACGCAGTGGCCACAGGTCATCCCGCTCACGGTGTAGGTTGCGCTGCTCATATCGACCCCTCTCACAAATACCCCTCATGGGTATGTTCACCCAGGAAAATACGCCGGAAATGCCCCTCTCGCAACCCTAACCCCCTACCCGTATATGAGATCAACGTCACTCGGCCAAACATACCCCCAGCCCGTATTGTGGCCAGGCATGACAGAGCTGAACACCATCGCTGTCGTCGGAGCCTCGCTGGCCGGTCTTCGTGCCGTCCAGGCCCTGCGACGAGAGGGCTTCGACGGCACGATCACGCTGATCGGCGCGGAAAAGCACCTCCCCTACAACCGCCCGCCGCTGTCCAAGAGCATGCTGAGGGGCGATGACGAGGTCACGCTTCCGGGCGCGGAAGAAATCGGCGACCAGTGGCTGAAGGGCCGCCGCGCGGTACGGCTGGACACCGGGGATCGGCGGCTCACCCTGGACGACGGCTCGGAGGTCCACTACGACGGCTTGGTCATCGCCACCGGCGCCCGCCCTCGACGCCTGCCCGAACACCCGGAGGGCGTGCACACCCTGCGCACGATCGAGGACTCCGTGGCGCTGCGCGCCGAACTGGCCGCCGGACATGACAACGTGGTGGTCATAGGAGGCGGCTTCATCGGGGGCGAGGTGGCATCGACGGCTCGCTCTCTCGGCCTCCCGGTCACCCTCGTCGACGCCTCCCCGTACCCCATGCAGAACGTCCTGGGCGCGGCGACGGCGCGCTGGCTCGCGGACCATCACCGGGACAACGGCGTCGAGTTGATCAGCCGGACGCGCGTGACCGGATTCGACGGGACCGGCGGGGTGACAGGAGTGCGGCTGAGCGACGGCCGCACGCTGCCCGCGAGCCTGGTCGTCGCGGGTACGGGGGTGGTGCCGAACACCGGCTGGCTGGAGGACAGCGGGCTGACGTTGAGCGACGGCGTGGTGTGTGACGAGCGCCTGTTCGCCGTGGGGGCGGCGAACGTGGTGGCCGCCGGCGACGTCGCACGCTGGCCACACAGCCTGTACGGCGGCGAACTCGTACGCGTCGAGCACTGGTCCAACGCCAACGACCAGGGCGGCGTCGCCGCGCTCAACCTGCTGGCCGGTCCCGAGAACGCCAAGCCGTTCGCCGACCTGCCCTCCTTCGCCACCCACGTGCACGGCGCCCGCATCCAGACCGCCGGCCTGCCGCACCTGGCCGACGAAACGCGCCTCGTCACCGGATCTCCGGAAGAGGATCGTTTCGCCGTCGCCTTCGCCAGGGACGGCGTGCTCGTCGGCGCGGTCGCGGTGAACTCCCCCAAGGACCTGATCCGCATCAAGCGCGCCATCGTCGCGGGTGACGGCCCGGACGCCCTGGCCTGACCTGAAGAGCCCACTACGATCGCCGGTAGCATTGCCTCGACCGCGGGTGGGAGGACTGGCAGATGGCGCGTGGCCTGGGAGAGCTCGAGTCCACGATCATGGATCACATGTGGGCCATCAGGGAGCCCGCCTCGGTCAGGGACGTCCTGGAGCATCTCCGCAAAGACCGCACCCTCGCCTACACCACGGTGATGACCGTGATGGACAACCTCCACACGAAGCGGCTGCTCAAGCGCAAGCCCGTCGGCCGGGCCTACATCTACGAGACCGTGTCGTCGAAGGAGGCCTACACCGCCGAGGTGATGCGCGAGTCCCTTGCCAGGAGCGGCAACCGGGCGGCCACGCTGGTGCACTTCCTGGAACGGCTCACTCCCGAGGAGGCAAGTGCCCTGGAGGCGGCGCTGCAGGTGTATCCGCCAAGAGGGCTCAGCTCATGACGGTGGCGATCGTCCTCGCCCTGTACAGCGCGTTCGCCGCCGTGGTGCTACCGAGGTTCCTGAGGCTGGCCAAGTGGTCCGACCGCGCGCCTCGGCTGGCGATCGCCCTGTGGCAGGCGGCCAGCATGTCGGCGATCGTCTCGGCGCTGCTGTCGGCCTTCGCCGTGGCCGTGCCCGCCAGCGTGGTCGGATACGGTCTTGCCTGGCTGTTCGAGGCCTGCGCCGCCATGCTGGGCCACGGAGCGGCCACGCTGAGCGCGACCACCACCCGCGTCGGCCTCGCCATCGGCGGTCTCCTGGTGGCACGGCTGGCCTACACCGGTGGAGCCGTCCTGCTGGGCGCCCGCCGCGAACGACGACGGCACGGCGAGGCGCTCAGCCTGCTGGGCCGGCGCGACCGCGACCTCGACGCGGTCGTGGTCGACTACGAGGAACGCCTGGCGTACTGCCTGCCCGGACACAACGGCCACGCGGTCATCACCACCGGCGCGCTGCGTTCGCTCGCGCCGGAGCAGGTGGCCGCCGTGTTGGCCCATGAGCAGGCACACCTGCGCGGCCGCCATCACCTGGTGCTGGCCGGTACCGAGACGCTGGCGCGAGCGTTTCCCCGCATCCCTCTGTTCGGCCAGGCCCGAGCCGAGATCGCCCGCTTGGTCGAACTGCTGGCCGACGACGTGGCGGCACGCCGCCACTCGCGCATCCACATCGCCGCTGCCCTGGTACGGCTCACCACAGGCCGCGTGCCCGCCTTCGCGCTGGGCGCGGGCGGCGAGACGGCACTCACCCGCGTCCGCCGGATGTTGCACCCGCAGGCACCGCTCGACCGGCGCGAACGCCTTGCGGGAGTTCTCGCCGTGACGGCGCTGCTCGCCGGCCCCGCCACCCTGGCCGCGGCCCCGGGCGTGGGCGCGTTCCTCGCCCACCACTGCCACTCCTTCCTCCCCCTCGCCCTCGCGGGAGCGATCACCGCCCTCCGTACCCGCACGACGGCGAACGCCGCAGCCGCCGACGAGACCGCCGCCTCCCGGCACTGAGGTCATCGCCCCGGCCCTCCCAGAGAGCCGGGTCGCACCGCTGAAAGCCCTGGCGACGACCTTGCGTACCTCCGCATGGGCCGGCGCTGCTGTCGGCTACGCCGGATCGTACTGAGATCCCTCAGCGGAGCAGTTCTTACGAACAGCTCAAGGAGTCTCCCCACTTCAGTACTATTTTGTCCCACATTGGAAGATTTACGAGGAGGCATCGTAGTGGCCGTGCCGACGTGGCTTGGGCGAACAGCAGCGGCCGGAGCCTTGGCAGTGGTCGCATCGGTCGCCGCTCCGGGCGCCGCCTTCGCCGAGCCGTCGCCCGCAAAGGCCAGAGCCAAGCTGGTGAAACTGAACGAGCAGGCCGACCGGCTAGTCGAGCGGTACAACCAGGCCACCGAAACGTACAAGAGCGCCAAGGAGAAGTACAGCGCCCTCAACGCCGAACTCGGCCGCAAGGACGCCCGAGCCGACGCCCTTCGTCAGGATCTTGTCACAGCGGCGGTCAACGACTACCAGGCGGGCCCGTTCCCCCTCTGGGGAAGACTCATCGGCCAGAGCGACCCGCAAGCGCTGCTGGGCAACATGGCCTCCCTCCAGCAGATCGCCGAGGCCAGGGCGGCGAAGATCCGGGCCTATGACGCGGCCACCAAAGAGCTTCGCGATCGCCGCAACGAGGCCAAGCGCCTCCTGGCGGGGGCCGAGACCGCGCGCGACAAGGTACGCGGCGAGAAGGCGAAGGTCGACAAGCTGGTCAAGGAACAGACCAAGCTCCTGCGCAGGCTCGGCGCGTTCAACACCGGAGACCCCAACAGCCCGGGCATCGTGTACACCGGCCCGGCCTCCGGCAACGCCCGCTTAGCGCTCCAGTTCGCCTTCGCCCAGGTGGGCAAGCCGTACCGGTACGGCGGCACCGGACCGGGCTCGTACGACTGCTCCGGCCTGACCCAGGCCGCCTGGCGCCGTGCGGGCGTCGAGCTACCCCGCACCACCTGGACCCAGTGGGGCTGGGGATCCGACTGCCGCGTGCCGCTGGACCAGTTGGAGCCGGGCGACCTGCTCTTCAGCAAGGGTCTCGGACACATGGGCATGTACGCCGGCAACGGCAAGATGGTCCACGCGCCACAGACCGGAGACGTCATCAAAGTCGTCGACCTCGACGATTACTGGCGTACCCGCCTGCTCGGCGCGGTCCGCCCGTAACACACCAGGACCGCCTCAAGGGGTGTCACACGGAGTCAGTCGCCGTGCAGGCCGTCCGGGTCGCAGTAGTCGACCTCGTTCGTCGGCCTGAAGTTGGCGACGATGATCTCTCGCTTGAACGGGCCGCCCTTCGGCACGTCCTCGGCCGACACCTCCAGCGTGAACTGCTGCATCGCCCGCAGCGCGCGGCCGGCGATGACGACCGGGCGGCGCACCAGGTAGATCGCAGAGAAGGGGCAACAGTAGTAGCTGCCGAACGGCTTGCCCTGGGCATCGGTGGCAAAGGTGATCGCGCCGTACTGCCGGGCGGCATCGATCTCGGCCTGGATACGCAAGGTGATGGCGGGGGCCGGGTCGTAGTCCCACATCTCCTTGATCGCCTGGTGTGCCCGCGGGTCGGCCTGCCAGAAGCTCCGCTTCTGCGGGTCGGTCAGGCACCACGGGTCGAAGTTGCGGGCATCGGCAACCCTCAGGTTGGCGGGCGGGACGGCCTGCCGTACACCTGGTCCCTTGTAGCCGGCGATCAAGCCGGGCATCGCGATGAGCTGGCCGAGGTGATAGTAGATCTCCAGCGCTCGCTGCAGGCGCTGCTCGATGGCCTCGTGCATGCGCGGCGCCGGGTGGGTGTCGAGAAGGCCCTCGGCGTAGTCGGCGGCCGTCGCCGCCTCGGCGGCCAGTTGGCGCAGCCGTTCCAGCGCGTGGCGGTGATTGTCGGCGTCGGCGACGGTCTGTTCGAAGACGCCGAGCGCGACCTCTGCGTGCCTGCGGACAGCACGTGCGGCGGCGAGCATGCCGTGCAGGTGCGGCAGCGGGCACGGGCTGGCCTCTGCCCATTCGGGCAGGTCGGCGGGTAGCAGCAGCTCATTCTCCACCAGGTAACGGGAGTTTCCCGCGGCCTGGCGCGCCCGCGACACCCAATTCTCGACCTGGGCGAAGCAGGCGTCGACTTGCAGAGCGGTGACCTGCGGTACGTAGCCGACGGTGCTCGGGTCGGCGGCGTAGTCCGCGTCGAGCAGGTGCTCTCCGATGGCTTGCAGAACGAACGCGTTCCACGTGCACAGCAGTTGCCCGGCCGCTGCCTGCGGGCCGTGCCACAGGTTCACCCCCTCGGCGGCTAACCGGGAGCGCAGCGCCTCCGCCTGCTCCAGCTCGGTGTAGACGAGCCCGCCTGCTCGGCGATAGGCCTCGAGCTCGTCGGCCCGGACTTCCCCCTTGAACGCCGCCGCCATCCGCGTCATGAACGACATGCATACCTCCCCGTTGTGCCCCGTCCGTCGTAGCGTACGGGCGGACATGATGCCCACGTCGGTACATTTCGATCACGACTTGTGAACATGACCACGAACGTCAAAGGTCGTTTTGGGCCGCGGCACTGCTGGGACGGGCTGACCGACCGGCGCCTTCCACGAGGGCGGAGTCTCCAGTCCGGGACCCTGCCCGATCGCGTGTGAGTTCACCAGCCGACATCGTCGCAGCCCTCGTGATCGGCGGGCTCGACCTGGAGGGTGGCGTGGGCGACGCCGTGGCGCC
>NZ_JBFAMX010000439.1:0-8779 GCF_040659615.1 Nonomuraea sp. NPDC049784 | reverse complement strand
GAATGGGGGGCTGGGCGGGGGTCGGGCCCTAGCACGGTGCACCCCGGCCGGCGTGCGGGGGTCCTGCCGGTCCGCGCCGGCGGGCGCAACCGCTGCAGCAAAATGTCGTCCCAGGCCTCGTCGTAGGCCGGCGGCGCGGTGCGGGACGGGCCGCTCTCGTGCAGCGCCAGGCACTCGTCGGCCTCTTGCCGGCTGGCAGGCAGCTCTGAGGTCCGGGCGGCTGCGCCGATCCCGGCCGTGAGGTGCACCTGCGATGGCAACGTGGCCTGGAGCGTAGCCACCCACTCCCGTGCCGGGGCCGCCTGTTCCGCGGGGAGGATCGTGTACAGGGTGTTGCCCAGCAGCGTGCTGCGCCCAGGCCTGGACCAGCCGAAACCCGTGGTGGCCTGCTCGAAGGCCAGCAACAGTGCGGCGTGCCCTTCATCGGCGGTATGCGCGCGGACCGCGATGACCCGCATCGCTTGCGGGGCCAGCCCGAGCTGGCTGAGGACCGTGGCGGCGTCCGCGCCGCCTTCCAGCAACCGGATGACGAGATCGGACTCGATCTGCCGTTCCAGGTCCGCGCTTGCCCGCGAACGCAGCAGATGCAGTGCCACGGTCCGTGCGCCGTCGGCCAGCGCACGCAGCCGCGCCCCGGTCAAGGGGGTGGCGCAGGTCACCCAGACCGACCCGAGCGACTCGCGGCCGGCCCGTACCGCCACCGCCATACGTCCGGTCAGTCCGTGCTGGGGGTCCGGGTCGACGAACACCGGCTCGTCTGTCGCGGCCATCCGGGCGAATACCCCACGGGTTAGGAACATCTCGCGCAGGTGGTCGGGGACCTGACGCGCCAGGATCGTCTCCAGCCGGGCCGGGTCGCCCGCCTGCTGGGAGCGGGAGTAGGCCAGCACCCGTGACAGCCGATCCTCGATGGTCACGGCGCCACCGATCACGTCGGCCAGGCTGTCGGCCAAGGCGAACAGGTCGGTGGGGCCACGCCCCGACTCGGTTTCCCGCCCCTCCAGCACCAGCCCGTAGACCACGCCCGCCAGCTGGCTCCACGACACGGCGGGGTCGACCAGCAGCACGGCCACGCCCTTGCTTTCACCCAGGATGGCGGCCTCGCGCTCGGTTTCACCGCCGGCGCGGGCCAGAACCGCAGTGGCGTGCGCGGAAGCCGCCCATCGCACCGCCTCGGTCAGTGAAGCGGCCCCCACAGCCAGCAACACGTCGCCCGCGATGCGACCGTCCGCGGCATCCGGCAATGCCACACTGCGCAACCGAGCCGAGCGCGTTTCGGGCGTTCCGCACAGCCGCACGCCGTATCCGCCCAGTACGTTGACAAGGCGGTCCAATCTGATCATGGGCCCCTCCGGCTCCTCGTCGACGGCTCACCGTCACGTCTGCGCACATCGCGGTGCCCTCCGACCATGAGGCCGGGAACACCACAGCCCCTCCGTCGATGCGCTCCGACTCAAACAGTTGCGGAGCAGCGGTCACCGGGCCGGCATGCACAGCCGAGCCCGCGGAGCGGGCCCTCGCCACGCTGCAGCGGCCACAGCGACAGCGTGTGGTGCTCACGGACACCGGTGGCCTGCGGTGGCAGGCTCGACAGGTCGGCGTCCCACGCGTCCGGACTCCACGCCGCGCTGGAGGACGGCCCTCTCGGGGTGCCGGCGTCCGCGCTGCCCCAGGCGTATGAGGTGCCGGGCAGCAGAACGCACAGCACGGCCAAGCACATCACGCCGACCAGCGCGATGGGCTTTCGTGGTGTGTTCCACCGCCCCCTCACGAGGCCAACCATAGACCAGACCATGTGCAGGCCATGCGGGCTCCGACGCGTGCGCCGCCGCCCCGGGGTACGGTTGCCGTCAACGACCATCCTCAGCCGAGCAGGAGGTGACGTGCGCGCCAAACTGCCCGTCGTCCTGCTCCTCCTGCTGTCGGCGTTCATGTTCAGCGGCCCTCACAGCGATCACCAGCAGCCGGCCTCCGCGTCAGCGGCCTGGTGGATCGCTCCCGCCGACCACGGCGCGGTGGACGCGGTCCTGCCCCGCGCGCACCCGGCCCACGCCGCTTCCGCCCTGCCGCTGCTGCCGGCCGTCCTGGCTGCCACCTGGCAACCTGCCCAGAGCCTGTGGGCCGCCACCCCCACAACCGGACACCCCGCCATCTCGCCGCGGCCGGGCCGCCCTCCGGCTCCGGCCCGCGCCCCGCCTTCCACGACGCGCTGACGTCCCCTTTCCCTTCAGCCCGTGGAGGCTTCCATGTCACGTGCGCCCTTGTGGCGTGCGCTGCTGACGTGCGCCGTCGTCGCCGTCGCATCGCTGCTCACTCTCACCATGTCGCCGCGTCTGGGCCTGGATCTGCGCGGTGGCACCCAACTCGTCTTCGAAACCCGCGACTCACCCACCGCCAAGGCCGACGCCGAGGCCACCGATCGAGCCCTGGACGTGCTTCGCCGCCGCGCCGATGCGCTCGGCGTGACCGATCCGACCCTGGTCCGCGCCGGCGAGCGGCGCATCATCATCGAACTGCCGGGCATTCTGGACCCCAGTCAGGCCGCCCAGGTCATCGGCAGAACCGCGCAGCTCACCTTCCATCCGGTGCTCGGCGAGGCCACCGCCGGCGACACCGGCCGCGCCGGCTCCGAGCCGGTCATGCCCGACGAGTCCGGGCGACCTCTGCGGCTCGGCGCCGCTGCGATCACCGGTGGCGCGGTGACCGACGCCGCCGCCGGCAGCGACCCACAGCAGGGATCGGCCTGGTTCGTGGCCGTCGACTTCCGCGATGCCACCGCCTGGCAGCAGCTGACCGGCGCGGCCGCCTGCCAGAGCCAGGGCGATCCCCGGCGACGGGTCGCGATCGTCCTCGACGAGGAAATCATCTCGTCGCCCCAGGTGGACGCACGCGTGCCGTGCCGTACCGGCATCCCAGGCGGGTCCACACAAATCACCGGTTCCTTCACCCATCAACAGGCGAACGATCTGGCCGTGCTCATCAAGGGCGGCGCCTTGCCCGTCCCGCTCACCCTGATCGAACAGCGCACCGTCGGGCCCACCCTCGGCGCAGAGGCCATCGAGGCCAGTGCCAAGGCCGGCGTCGTCGGTGTCCTCCTCACCACGCTGTTCATCGTCGCCGCCTACCGGCTCGCGGGACTGCTGGCCGCCGTGGCGCTCGCCGCCTACGGGCTCATCTCCTACGCGGCGTTGATCGCGCTCGGGGCGACGCTCACACTGCCCGGTCTGGCCGGGTTCGTGCTGGCCATCGGCATGGCCGTCGACGCCAACGTGCTGGTGTTCGAACGAGCCCGTGAGGAGTACGGCCGCCTACCGCGACGTGGGCTGCAAGCCGCGTTGGGCAACGGGTTCAGGAACGCGTGGAGCGCCATCGCCGACTCCAACATCACTACCTTGCTGGCCGCGGGACTGCTGTTCTGGCTCGCCTCGGGACCGGTGCGCGGCTTCGGCGTGACGTTGGCGATCGGGGTGCTGGCCTCGCTGGTCTCGGCCATGCTCATCACCCGCGTCCTCACTCACCTGACGATCAGCAGGGTCGGGCCGCGGCTGTCCGGCCTCGCCTCTCAGGGCCGGGTACGGGCCTGGGTGACCCGGCACAACCCGGACCTCATGGCCGGCGGCCGACGCTACCTGGCCGTGGCCGCCGCCGTGGCCGCCACCGCCCTCATCGGACTGGCCGTCCAGGGCCTGAACTTCGGCGTCGAGTTCACCGGGGGCCGGCTGATCGAGTTCAGCACCGCCCAACCGGCGAGCGCCGAGGCGGCCCGGCAAGCCGTGACCGAGGCCGGCCACCCGGCGGCGGCCGTGCACGCCTCCGGCACCACGGTCTCCGTACGCGCCGGCCAGATCAGCGCCGACGACGTGGCCGGCATCGAGCAGGCGCTCGACCGCCGGATCGGCGACGTGACCAAGCAGCGTGACGACCTGATCGGGCCCAGCCTGGGAGAAGAGCTGAGCCGCAACGCCCTCATCGCCCTCGCCGTGGCACTGCTGGCCCAGCTGATCTACCTGGCGATCAGGTTCCGGTGGACGTTCGGCACCGCGGCGGTCGCCGCCCTCACCGTTGACACGGCAGCGGTCGTGGGCGTCTTCGCCTGGCTGGGCAAACCCGTCGACGGCGTCTTCCTGGCCGCCATGCTGACGATCATCGGCTACTCGATCAATGACAAGGTGGTCGTGTTCGACCGGGTACGGGAGTTGTGGCAGGCACAGCGGCAGACGCGCTTCGCCGAGGTCATGAACGCCGCGATCCTGCAGACCGTGCCGCGCACCGTCAACACCGGGCTCGGCGCCCTGTTCATCCTTACCGCGCTGGCCGTCTTCGGCGGCGACTCGCTGCGGGACTTCGCCGTCGCGCTCATCACCGGCATTGTGGCCGGTACGGCGTCCTCGTCGTTCGTGGCCGGCCCGCTGGCGATTGAGCTCGAACGCCTCAGCAAGCAGCCGCCACCCGAACCCGCCGTTCGGCGCGCGCGTCCGCGGGCAGACAACGGAGCCGTCCTGTAGGTCGGCGACTTCGCCACCTGTGACGAGACCTCCAGAGGTTCCGGCCGCAGTCATGGCCGCGTCGCCGATCAGCCGTGCAGCGCAGACGCTCGAGGGGAACACCGGACACATGCCCAAGGCACGCGCCATAACGGACGGCATGCCTTTTCGCGTCGTCTGAGCTATGGTCGGCCCTATGACGGGACCGTGGAGAACACCACGAGGGTCCATCGCGCTGATCGGCGTGATGGGCCTGGTCCTGCTGTCTTTGCTGCTGGTCGGCGCCTCTCCCGCGGGGGGTGGCGGGGGGACGGCCTATAGCGGATCGTCCTCCAGCCCGTCATGGACGCCGGCCGCGTGGGATGCGGAGTTGTCGAGTCTGCCGCCGCAGCCCGCCGGTGTCCGTGAGCACCACGTACTGTCGCTGTGGCCGCCGCTGCGCGGCGAGCGCGGCGGCGAGACCGCCCACCCGGCGCTGCTGCCGTCGCCAGGCACGGGTGCGGACGCGGTCCGCGATCCCCAGCAGCTCGCGCACCGCACCGCCGGATCGCGCAGCCCACCGGTGACCTAGCCGACGCCTTTCATCTCTCCGGGGTCTCCGGCCGCTCGCGCGCCGTGGGGCTTGGTGGTGCATGTCCGGCCTGCGCCCGCCTGCCCCATGGCCTGAGACGTCGCCACGGCCGCTCTGCGCACGCGGAGGTTGGCCCGCCTTTCACGGCCACAAGCCAGGAGCCGATCACGTCATGGCCAAGGTCAGAGCGGCCTGGTCGTCACCGGCGGCGCCGCCCGAACCGCAGCATGCGACCATCCGCGACCTGGCGCGCCTGTGCCTGCAGCCGGCCTCACCGCGCACCGCCGCTGACCCACCGCGGCCGCGCAAATCCAGATTTCGAGAAAGGAACGTGCACCATGACAGAGACCCGTAGGACATCGCACCTCAGCAGCGTGCAACTGCAAGCGCTTCGCCAGGATCTGCAAGAGCAGCTGGAACGGCGCAGCCGCCACCTGCTCGGCCTGCGGGCCGAGGCGCAAGACGGCAGCGGGGCCGACGACACCTGGCAGGAGCTGCTCGTCTCCCTCACCACCGCCGACCGTGCCATCGCCGAACTCACCCAGGCCCTCGACAGGCTCACGGCCGGCACGTACGGTCGCTGCGCCCACTGCGAGGCGGGCATACCGTTCGAACGGCTCAAGATCCGGCCGCTGGCCCGCTACTGCATCGCCTGCCAGCGCCGCTACGAGGCCGCCTGAGCACAGCGGGTGCGTGGCACCCGGTGAAAGAAGCCGGCACCGGCTGGCCCTGTTTTGCACCGGTCGACTCAGGCGTCTCTTCGCCCGTGCAGGGGAAGTGGCGCCTGATGTCTCCCGCCATGTCCGGTGTCTGTGGATGCGGTGTCCGCGCCACGGGCACCGGACAGCGCGCGTCAGGTCCTTGCATGCCTGCACCCAGTTCCTCCGAGACGCCTTGGAGCGCTCGCCGGCGGCCGCGATGGCGGGCCGAACGGGTCACAGAAGCTTGTCCAGGGTGATGGGGAGGTCACGGATGCGCTTGCCGGTGGCGTTGTGGACGGCGTTCGCCACGGCCGCCGCCGCTCCGACGATGCCGAACTCGCCGATGCCGCGGGCGCCGAGGTCGCTCAGCAGGGTGTCAGGATAATTCAGGAACTCCACATCTATCGGGGGAATGTCAGCGTTGATGGGCACCAGGTAGTCGGCCATCGTGGCGTTGCCGAAGCGGCCCGTCTCCGGCTCGATCCGCAGATCCTCCAGGAGCGCCTGGCCGATCCCCATGACGATGCCGCCGACGATCTGGCTGCGGGCCGTCCTGGCGTTGACGATCGTGCCCGCGTCCACCACGCACAGCCACCGTGTGACCCGCGGCTCCCCGGTCCACCGGTTGACCCGCACCTCGCAGAAGTGCGCGCCGAACGACCTGAACGCGTGGTCCTTCACGGGGTTCCGCGGCGAGGTCGCGGTGGCCTCGACGGCGGGCACGCCCAGCAGGGTCAGCAGCTCACCGAACGGCACCCCGCGCCCGCCGGCCCTGACCTCCCCGGCCGAGAACGTGACCTCCCGGCCGTGGAACGGCGACTTCTCGTGCTCGGTCGCGAGCTTGACCATCGCTTCCTTGGCGGCGTCGGCGGCGAGTTGCACGGCCGGCCCGTTGGTGGAGGTGGAGCCGGAGCCGCCCGCGTTGGCCGCCGGAGGCGTGGCGGAGTCGCCGAGCTCCGGCACGACCCGGCCGACCGGGATGCCGAGGGCGTCGGCGGTGAGGATGGCGAAGACGGTGGACTGTCCTGTGCCGAGGTCGGCCGCGGTGCCCGACACCACCGCGCGGCCGTCGTCGCGCAGCCGTACGTTGATCGACGCCTGTCCTCGGCCCGCGCCGTAGGTCGCCGTCCCCATGCCGAGGCCGACCAGCCAGTCCCCGTCGGTGACCGCGCCGGGCCTGGAACTGCGCCGCGACCAGCCGAACCGTTCGGCGCCCCGGGTGTAGCACTCCGCCAGGTGCTTGCTCGACCAGGGCAGTCCGTTGGCCGGGTGGATCGGGGTGTCGTTCTTCATGCGCAGGTCGAGCGGGTCCATGCCGAGTTCGGCGGCCAGCTCGTCCATCGCGCTGTCCAGCGCGAAGGAGCCGTTGGACTCCCCGGGCGCGCGCATGATGGTCGTGACCGGGACGTCCAGTGTGACGGCCCTCCTGCTCACGTGCAGGTTGGCCGAGCCGTACAGAGCCAGGGAGAGGTTCGCCACCTGCTCGTGGAAGTTGTTCGAGGCCGATTTGCTGGAGACGCCGTCATTCTTGACGGCGGTGAGCGTGCCGTCCCTGGCCGCACCGAGGGAGACGGTCTGGGAGGTCAGCGGCCGGTGCCCGACCACGGTGAACACCTGTTCGCGAGTGAGCACGGTCTTGACCGGGCGACCGAGCGCGCGGGCCGCCGCCGCGGCCAGCGGGGTGTGCGCCCACACGTCCCACTTGTTGCCGAAGCCGCCTCCGACGTACGGGTTGATGACGTGGATCCGCGCCGGATCCATGGCGAACGTCTCCGACAGGCGGTCCACGACCAGCCGTACGCCCTGGCTGGCGGTGTAGACGGTGAGCCGGTCGCCGGTCCAGTACGCCACCGTGGCGTGCGGCTCCATCGCGACGTGCGTCTCGGCCGGCGTCGTGTACGTGGCGGTGACCGTGACCTCGCTGGCCGCCAGCGCCTCATCGATTGAGGAGACACCGGGGGCCAGCACTTCTGTGACGGGCGTGCCGCCGGGCAGCGGCGTGGGCGAACCTTCGGCGAAGGACGCCCTGGGGTGTTCGGCCCTGTAGCGGGTGGTCACCAGTGCCGCGGCGTCCCTGGCCTGCTCGAACGTCTCCGCGACGACCAGCCCGATGGCCTGGCCGTAGTAGCGGACGCCGGTGTTCTGCAGCGGCGGGTGGAGCTCGGCGTTCTCCTCCTTGGCGTACGGCTGGAGCTCGAGCGGGTTGAACGGGGTGTAGATCGCGATCACTCCGGGCGCCTTCTCCGCCAGGGCGGTGTCCATGGCGAGGATGGAGCCGCGCGCGATCGTGCTGGTGAGCAGGTAGCCGTGGGCGAGCCCGTCCGGGTGGTTGTCGGCCGCGTAGACCGCCGCGCCGGTGACCTTGACGGGGCCGTCTTCCCTGTCCACCGAGCTCATTACGGGCCTCATCGCGGGCCTGCCACTTCCGCCAGAGCGCGCAGGATCACGCGCTGCACCAATGTCACCTTGAACGCGTTGCCGGCCAGCGGCCGCGATCCTTCAGCGGCGAGCGCGGCCGCCACCTCACGGCTCTGACCGGCGCGCAGCGCCGCCTCGACGGCGGGCAGCCGCCAGGGCACGGTCCCCACGCCGCCGACCGCGACCCGGGCGTCGTGTACGACGCCGTCGCGGAGATCGACCGCCACGGCGGCCGAGGCCAGCGCGAACTCGTAAGACTGACGTTCGCGCACCTTGGTGTAGACCGAGTGCCTGGCCCACGGGAGAGGCGGCACGATCACCTCGGCGATGAGCTCGCCGGGTCGCAACCGGTTCTCCACGTGCGGGGTGTCGCCGGGCCGCAGGTAGAGGTCCGCCAGCGGTACCGTCCGCTCGCCGTCGGCGCCGAGCAGCCGTACGGACGCGTCCAGCGCGACCAGCGCCACCGCGACGTCGCTGGCGTGTGTGGCGACGCAGGAAGTGCTCGTGCCCAGGATGGCGTGGCCTCTGTTGTCGCCGCTCCGCGCCGGGCAGCCGCTGCCGGGCGTGCGCTTGTTGCACGGCGTCGCCACGTCGCGGATGTAGCC
>NZ_JBFAMX010000438.1:0-8825 GCF_040659615.1 Nonomuraea sp. NPDC049784 | reverse complement strand
GAGGAACGACGGCAGCAGGAACGCGTCGCCGATGCGCGCTGAGAACGCACCATTGTTCGCGGCGAGCAGGAAGCCGGCCAGCCCGGCGAGCAGCCCGCTGAGCGCGTGCGCCTGCACCACCCGGCTCCGGATGGGGATGCCGGACAGCTCGGCCGCCCTCTCTTTGGCGCCGGTCATCAGGATCTCCCGGCCCAGCCTGCTGAAGCGGAACAGCACCCCCACCGCCAGCACCGCGACAAGGGCGAGCGGTACGACGAGAGGGATGTGCGGGCCGCACAGCTCCCCCATGCAGTAGTCGGCGAAGGTGTCGTTGCGCAGCGCGTCCATGCCGGCGGGCCGGCTGCTGAAGGCGACGCCGTCGGTGAACCTGGTGTAGAGGATCGTGATGAGACCCACCAGGCCGAAGTCCATCGCCAGCGTGACCACGAACGAGTTGACTCCCGTACGCGAGATGATCAGCCCGGCGAGCGCACCGAGCAACATGCCCACGATCAGCCCGATCACCAGGCCGGCCACCAGCGGCACGCCGAGCCGATCGTAGGCCAGCCCCATGGCGAACGCGCTCATCGCCGCCATCCGGCCGACGGCCATGTTCATGTGCCCCAGCGACAGCACCGCCAGCTGAGAGAGGCCGACCACCGCGTACACGCTGATGTCCGACTGCAGCGGCACGAGCGTGAGCGTGGTGTCCATGAACGCCGGCCGCAGCGCGGTGAAGAGAGCGGCCAGGGCGATCAGCAGGACGAGCAGCCCGAGGCGCGGGTTCGCCCACAGCGGCATCCTCGACGGCCTGCGCGGTCCCGCTGCGGGAGTCTCCGGCGGCGGCGTCCGCGTACTCACCGGACTCTCCGGTCGTCGATCGCGTCGCGGTCCCACTCGATGCCGAGCCCAGGAGAGGTCGGCGGCAGGGCGTGCCCGTCGACGATCTCGATCTCCCGCCGCGTGATCGCCCTGAGCTGGGGGATGTGCTCCAGGTAGCGGCTGTTCGGCACCGCGCAGCAGAGGCTCACATGCAGCTCCATGAGGAAATGCGGGCAGACCGGCACGTTGTACGCCTCGGCCAGGTGGGCGACCTTGAGCCAGGGCGTGATGCCGCCGATGCGCGCCACGTCCACCTGCACGATGCCGGCCGCCTGCCGGTGCAGGTACTCGCGGAACTGCGCCACGGAGTAGAGCGACTCGCCGACCGCGATGGGGATCGAGGCTGACGCGGCCAATGCCTGGTGCCCGGCGACGTCATCGCCCGGCAACGGCTCCTCGAACCAGTAGGGGTCGGACGGTTCGAGGAGCCGAGCACGCCTGATGGCCTCGGCAGGAGTGAGCGACTGATTGGCGTCGAGCATCAGGTCGAAGTCGGGCCCGACCGCCGCGCGGACGGCGGCCAGCCTTTCCGCGTCCTCCACGGGAGAGCGGCCGATCTTGAGCTTGGCTCCGCGCCAGCCCGCGGCCTGGCCGGCCTTCGCGCCGGCGATGAGTTCCTCGGTCGTGAGGTGCAGCCAGCCGCCTTCGGTGTCGTACAGCGGGATGCGGTCCTTCGCGCCTCCCGCGAGGACCCACAGCGGCTGGCCCGCGTCCTTGCACCGCCAGTCCCACAGGGCCGTGTCGACGGCGGCGAGAGCCAGGGAGGTGATCGCCCCGACCGCGGTCGCCCGAGTCGCGGCGAACAGGTCATGCCACACGGCCTCGACCCGGCGGGCGTCCGCGCCCGCCAGCCTGGGCAGCAGGTTGTCGCGAAGCAGGGCGAGCACGGCCGTGCCGCCGGTGCCGATCGTGTACGTGTAGCCGGTGCCGGTGCCGCCGTCGTCGGTGTGGACCTCGACAAAGACGGTTTCCTGCTTGATGAACGACTGGACGGCGTCCGTGCGTACGGTCTCGACCTCGAGGTCGACGAGGTACGCCTCGGCGTGAGTGATCGCGGGCAAGGGAGGCTCCTCCTGGGCTTGTGGGGCTACTTGCAGGACAGGTATTGGCTGTCGAACGACTTCTTCAGCCCGTCCGTCTTCGCCTGCCGGTCCGTGTCGTAGGTGCCGATGTTGTCCTTGGTGACGACGAAGGAGCCGGAGTCGATGATCACTCCCGGCTGCGTCATCGTGCAGCCGCCCGCGAGCTTCGTCAGCGCGTACGACCCGACGGACGCCTGGCCGACCGGGTTCTGCAGCACGGTCGCGGCGACCGAGCCGTCCCTGATGCCGGCGAGGATGGCTTTGTCGTCGTCGATCGCGACGACCTTGATCGGCAGCTTGGACTGCTTGACGCCCTCCGCGGAGGCGACCGCGGGGTTGTAGGCGGTGTTGACGATGCCCTGGATCTGGTCGCCTTTGGCGGCGAGGAGGTCGGCGACGGCCTTCTGCGCCGTCTGCAGGTCCTTGTCCACGTCGGTCACGGTCTGCAGGAGCTTGACCTTCCCACCGGTCTCGTCGACCGCCTTCTGCACCCCCGCGATGCGACGTTGGGTGTTGGAATCCACCTTGTTGCCGGTCAGGTGCACGAGGTCGCCCTGGCCGCCCATGGCTTCGATCGCGGCCTGCGCCGCCTTGTAGGCGGCCAGCTGGACGTCGGTGGACAGGCAGAAGTCCGCCTTGTCGACGTCGCCGGCCGGGCAGGACGCCAGCGAGGCGACCGGGAAGCCCTGCCGCTTGAGGTCCTCGAAGGTGGCGTTGATGTTCTCCGGGGAGACGCCGAAGACGCCGAAGGCGTTGTAACCCTGCGCGGCGAGGGACTTCAGCACATCGTTCTGCTTGGTCTGGTCCCAGTCCGAGGTCTCGTTGAAGGTGACGTCACCGACGCCCAGATCGCTCTTCGCCTTGGCGGCCGCGTCCTTCCACGGCTGGAAGTAGGGGTGTGCCCCGCCGGGGACCAGGGCGATTTTGACCTGGTCAGGCGTCCGGGTGAGCGCACCGGCCGTCGCTGTGTCGTCGCTCTTCCTCGTGCAACCGGCGGTAGCGGTGGCGGCGAGCGCCAGAGCGGCAGCCAGCCCGCCGAGCCGGACCAGGGGTCGTTGATTCATGACCACGCCTCTCAAGGATCGTGGATCCTATAGGATGTTTCCTGGAGGTATAGTCCGTGCCTTGTCAGGACGTCAAGACTTAACATTCGAGTAATGCGCGGACTTCGTGGGAGGATTTGGCCCGATGGCACCCACCGAACCGATCCGGCTCAGGCGGTCGACGCTCGGCGATGACGTGTACGACACGCTCAGAGCGCGGATCCTCGAGCACAGCATGCAGCCCGGCGACCGCGTCAACATCGACGCGCTGGCCCGCGAGCTTGACGTGTCCCAGACGCCGATTCGCGAAGCCCTGGCCCGCCTCGAGGCCGACGGGCTGGTCCGCAAACGCCCTCTCGTGGGCTACACGGTCAGCCCGCTGCTCACCCGCGCCGAGTTCACCCACATGTTCGAGATGCGGCTGCTGCTGGAGTGCGCCACCGCGCGATGGGCCGCCGAGCGGGCCACCTCAGAGCAACGCGAGGCGATCGCCGCGGAGGCCGCCACATCGATAGAGCAGGAGCCGGACGACCCCAGCGGCTGGCGCTGGCACGCGGCCTTCACCACCCATGACGCCCGGTTCCACGACCTCATCGCCGAGGCTTCGGGCAATCCCCTGCTGCGCGACGGCCTCGAGCGTTTGCATGTCCACCTCCACCTGCACCGGAGATACTTCCCCTACGCCCACGCCGGCACGACGATCGAGGAGCATCATCGGATCGCCGCGGCCATCGAGGCCGGAGACCCGGACGCGGCCGAGGCAGCGATGCGGGGACACCTGACCAAGGCACGCGAGCGCCAGCTGACAGCCTTCGACTGACGCCTCCCGGCCGGCCCGGTCGCCGGTCCCTGAGCGGCACCTTCCACCGGCCCTGCTGTCGCCGGGTCGGGACGTCCCTCGGTGCACCGATCTCGGACGGCGGTGGACCGGCCGGGGCGCCTCCAGGCACCGCACCGCACCGCGCCGCCGCCCGGCCGAGGCCGAGCGGCGGGCTTTCGAGGTCAGCCGTAGAGGCGCTTGGCGTAGGCCTCGCCGTAGTACGTCTCCAGCTCCTCGAGGCTCTCCGTCACTGTCTGCACGTCCTTGACGAGTTTGGCGTGGGACGGCAGGGCGGCAGGGTTCCAGCTGTCCGGCTTCCAGAGGGAGGAGCGCAGGAACGACTTGGCGCAGTGGAAGAAGATCTGCTCGATCTCGACCACGAGCGCGAGGTGCGGGCGGTGGCCCTTGACGATCATCTCATCGAAGAACGGGGCCTCGCGGACGAGCCTGGCCCGGCCGTTGACGCGCAGGGTCTCGTTGCGACCGGGGATCAGGAAGATCAACCCCACGTGCGGATTTTTCAGGATATTCGTGAATCCATCCGCTCTGCGGTTGCCCGGGCGGTCCGGGACGGCGATGGTCGTGTCGTCGATGACGTGGACGAACCCGGCCGGGTCGCCCTTGGGCGAGACGTCGCAGTTCCCGGCGTCGTCGGACGTGGCGATCAGGCAGAACGGGGAGGCCGCCAGCCACTGCCGGTCGCGCTCGTGCAGCCGTACGCGCTCCTTGGTCGCCGCCCTCGGCATGACCTCACCGAGCAACTCGCGCAACTCCGCCTCGGACCCGATCTCCGTCCAGCTCATCTGCTCTCCCTTCGGGGTTATCACCATTTTGTCAGGGAGCGCGGCTCGAAATCCGTGACGTTTCGCACAGTGAGACTCCCCACTCCCGCCCAGCGTGCGCCCACGCTCGAGCCACAGGCAGTCAGCGCGGGCTACCGGACCCGCTCGGGGCAGGCTCGACCAGGTTGCCCGCGCTCAAAGCCGCCGCGCGGGGCGGCGGCGTGGCAGGGGTGGCAGGGCGGCCCGGGATGGCGGGGGGATGCCGCGGCGCAGTGGTGTAGTGAGGGGCGGAAGCTACCAGCGGCGGGCGTGGAACATCGCGGTCAGGTACGCGTCGCGTTCCGCCGTGAAGCGGGCCGGGTCCATGCCCTGGCGCTCGGCCCGCAAGTGCAGCATCGTCAGCTCGGTCGCCGCGTGCTGGTAGTCGCTCATGGCCCGGCCGAGCCCCGCTCCCCTGGCCCACTTGCGGGCCGCCTTGCGGCCCGGCAGGGTGCTCAGCATCCGGACGTCGGCCGGGGTGACCAGCCCGGTCTGCTCGTAGCCGGGCAGGTAGACGCCCATCCTGGCGACGAGCTGGCGGCGCTCGACGACGGTCACGACGATCAGCAGCACGAGCGCGGCCATGATCACGAGGTACGCCACGCCCAGCCAGGTCAGCGAATTGGTGGTGGCGGAGCCGTTCCAGAGGCCGTGCAGGAAGACCGCGGCCAGGTAGCCGAGCGGGATCGCGGCGAACCTGGCCGGGGTGCGCCGGGTGAGCGCGTACGCGACGCCGAGGCCGATCATGGACGTGTAGATGGGGTGGCCGAGCGGGTCGATGAGCCCGCGCATCACGAACAGCTGGACCGCCCCGCCCGCGCCGTCCGTGCCGTACGCGAGCAGGTAGTAGCCGATGTTCTCCACGGCGGCGAAGCCCAGGCCGGCCATGGACGCGTACACGATGCCGTCGGTCAGCCCGTCGATCTCCTGCCGCCTGCGCAGGAGCAGCAGCAGCGCCGAGCCCTTGAGCGCCTCCTCGATCACGGGGGCCAGCAGCACCGTGCCCACGTCGTTGACGACCGCGGCGCCGAGCCCCGCTTTGACGAACAGCGCCTGCCCCACCATGGTCAGCGCGACGCCCAGCACGATCGCCACGCCCGCGCCCCACGCGAACGCGAACGCCAGGTTCAGCTTGGGCTCGGGCTCCAGCCGGTCGAGCGAGAGCACGGCCGCGAGCAGCACCGGCAGCGGCGCCACGGCCAGCAGCGCTGACAGGGCGAACCCGATGGGCCCGCCCGACAGCAACATGGCGGCCAGCGCGAGCAGCGCCAGGGCGCTGGAGACGACCAGGCCGATCAGGAGGGCCACACTGGGACGCTGCGCTGTCATCGTGATGCCTTTCTTCTCCGCCGGTGCGCCCACTATGCGTGACGCCGATCTACAAGTGCTTAACGGTCACTTGATTCGCGGTAATACGGATCTGCCACGACAGGCTCACCGTCGGCGTACGTGTACACCTCCTGACCGGAGACGAACACCCGCAGCGCCCGGCTCATGACGTCCAGCGGGTCCCCCGACCAGATGACCACGTCGGCGTCGAGACCGGGCTTCAGCGCACCCACCCGGTCGTCGATGCCCATGATCCGGGCCGGGTTCAAAGTGATCGAGCGCAGCGCCTCGGCCGGGTCCAGGCCCTCCTTGACCGCCAGCGTGGCCTGGTGGACGAGGAAGTGGATCGGCACCACGGGATGGTCGGTGGTGATGGCCAGCTTCACCCCGGCCCGTGCGAGGATGCCCGGGTTGCGCAGCGAGCGCTGGCGCAGCTCGACCTTCGAGCGGGAGGTGAAGAGCGGGCCGATGATGACGGGGATGTTCCTGGCGGCCAGAGTGTCGGCCAGCAGGTGACCCTCGGTGCCGTGGTTGATGATCAGGCGGTGGCCGAACTCGTCGGCCAGCCGGAGCGCGGTGGCGATGTCGTCGGCCCGGTGCGTGTGCTGACACCACGGCAGTTCGCCGTCCAGCACGCGGACCAGGATCTCCAGCGTGCCGTCACGGTCGAACGGCTTGCCTTCCGACGCGGCAGCCGCCCGCCTGGCCTTGTAGTCCTGCGCCTTCATGAACGCGTCCCGGATCACCGCGGCCACGCCCTGCCGGGTGGAGGGCAGCTTCTTCTGGTCGCCGTACACGCGCTTGGGGTTCTCGCCGAGGGCGCTCTTGACGCTCGCCGGCTCCTTGACCAGCATGTCGTCCACGGTCCTGCCCCAGCACTTGATCGCGACGGTCTGCCCGCCGATCGGGTTGCCGGAGCCGGGCTTGATCACCGCGGTCGTCACGCCGCCTGACAACGCGTCGGCGAAGGCCAGGTCGGCGGGGTTGATGGCGTCGAGGGCGCGCAGGCGTGCGCCGTTCGGGTCGGTCATCTCGTTGGTGTCCTGGCCGGCCCAGCCCTCGGCCTCCTCGTGCACGCCGAGGTGGCCGTGGGCCTCGACGAAGCCTGGCAGCACCCAGCCGCCCGCGGCGTCCACGACGGGGGTCCCCTCGGGCACGGCAACGTTCCGGCCGACCGCGGTGATCTTCCCGTTCTGTACGAGCACGGTGCCGCCGTCGATGGGGTCGCCGTCGATCGGCACGACATATCCGCTGGTAATGGCAAAATTCATGACTTGTAACTTATCGGTCGGCGGGGTAGCAGCCTCAGATGGCCTCAAATCTGTACAGACGCCGCCGTTCGACGACGTCAAGGTCAGCCTGGACGTGGGGCCGATCGTGGACGGCGACCACGTTGCGGCGAGGTGGACGTTCAGAGCTGGGGATAGGCTGACATATCCGCATTTGCACGGGTTGTTCAGGGAGAACGGCGAATGTCGCAGGAGTACGGGCTAGGCACGGGCCCGGCCCCCCGGTCGCTCAGCGACGAGGAGCTCTCGAGCCTGCTCTCCGGCCAGCGGTTCGGCTCGCTGGCCACGAACAAGGGCGCCGGCGACCCCCACCTGTCCACCGTCATCTACACCTGGGACCCGCACCAGCGCGTGGCGCGCATCTCCACCATCGCCGACCGGCTCAAGGTCCGGCAGCTCCACAAGGACCCGCGCTGCGCCCTCTACGTGGCCAGCAACGACTTCTGGTCGTACGCCGTGGCCGAGGGCGAGGCGGAGCTGTCGCCGGTCAGCACGGAGCCGGGCGACGAGGTGGGCATGGAGCTGCTCGCCATGCAGGAGGGCATCGAGGACCCGTACACCTTCCTGCGCCAGATGGTCGAGGACCGGCGGCTGGTGATCAGGATCCGGGCGGCGCGGCTGTACGGGACAGCTCTGTCCGTACCCTCCTGATGGCACGGTGCCGGTTGTAGGCCACCGACGCGATCACGACCAGCACGAGCCCCAGGTCGATGCCCGCCGACCAGCGCATGGCGTGGACGTGGTGGCCTCCCTCGGCGGCCGCGAAGAAGACCGCGCCGATCACGGCCACGCCGCCCGCGCCCGCGAACTGCTGCGCCGTGCTGAGGATGCCTGACCCGATGCCGGCCTGGTGCGGCGCGACCTCGACCAGCGCCGCCCCGATGAGCTGCGGCAGGACCAGCCCGTTGCCCGAGCCGACGAGCATGAGCGCGACCATGACGTACGGCAGGCCGAGACCGGCCGTGAAAACCAGCAACGTGAGGCCGAGCCCGGTGACCGTGCCGCCGACCATGACGACGACCAGGCCGTACCTCCTGACCAGCCGCGTCCCCAGGATCGAGGTCACCGAGAACAGCACCCCCATCGGCGCGAACGCCAGCCCCGCCTGGAAGGCCGCCAGCCCGAGCCCGCCCTGGAGCAGCAGCGTCAGCGTGAACATGAACGACGCGAAGTACGCCATGAACGCGACGATCGACCCCACGCCCGCCAGGTAGGAGTGGACCTTGAGCAGCGCCAGGTCGAGCACCGGCCGGCCGCCGCGCGCCCCGAGCACCCGCTGCCAGCGCCAGGTCAGCGCGAACACGGGAACGGCCGCCGCCATGCTGACCCAGGTCCAGGCGGGCCAGCCCAGGCTGTTGCCGAGGCCGAGCGGGACCAGCACCAGGGCCAGCCCGACGGCCAGGCCCGCCGCGCCCGGCAGGTCGAGCTTGGCGCGCCGGGCGGTCTCGACCTCGGGCAGCAGCCAGACGGCCAGCGGCATCACGATCAGGCCGACGGGCAGGTTGATCAGGAAGATGATCCGCCAGCCGAGCCCCAGCACGTCGGTGGTGAGCAGCAGGCCGCCCAGCACCTGCCCGGCG
>NZ_JBFAMX010000437.1:0-8839 GCF_040659615.1 Nonomuraea sp. NPDC049784 | reverse complement strand
GGTTCCAGCAGGTGCCCGCGGCCGCGCTCGGCGAGCGCGGGAAGCGCCTGCCGGGCTGGCTGGCCGGGCTGGTCAGGGAAGTCGGGGACCTCGAGCGGGACTAACGCGGGGACCAGGATTTCAGCTGCCGGGCCAGGAAGCCGCGGATCAGCTGTTTCGCGGCGTCGATGATCTCCGGTGCGCCCCCGGGGTCGTGGCGGAAGGCCAGCTTCAGCACGGCGTCGCCTGCCTCGACCGCCACCAGCACGGACAGGTCGAGCTCAGGGCTGTCGGCCAGCCCGAACTCCTTGAGCAGCAGCCCGCGCAGCCGGCCCGCGATCACCGTGTTGTTGTCGGAGTCGGAGTCGAGCAGGTTGAGGTCCACGACATCGCCGAAGTGAAGGCTCTTGAAGCCGGGAACGGTCCTGTGCATGTCGACGTACTCGTCGATGATCGCGTCGATGGCCTCCCACCAGCCGCGATATTCCTCGGTCAGGAACCTGCGGTCCACTCTGCGGACGAACTCCTCGACGTTGCGCCGGGTGAGCTCCTGGGTGATGGCCCGCTTGTCGGGGAAGAACTGGTAGATCGATCCGATCGCCACGCCGGCCCGCTCGGCTATGCGGGTGGTGGACAGCGCGTCGTATCCGGTCTCGTCGAGTAGCTGCGCGCACGCGTCGAGCATCCGCTCCACGCGCCGGGCGCTGCGGCGCTGCGCCGGCTGCCGCCTGAGTGCCTTGGGCTGGGCGCAATCATCATCTATTTGCGGCGAGGACACGGATTCATCTTCTCCCTTGGAGGCGATCCTTACCTCCCAATTCCTCGATTTCCCATGATCCCGCTCCATCGCGCAAGCCCGCGCATGGCCGCCGGCGAAATCCTGGACAGGGCATATCCGATTTTGCCTTCCAGGTTGACCGGCACAACGGCCTGATTTCTGTGTACGGCTCGCAGAATGTGCGCGGCCACCCGCTCGGCCGGATACCCGCGCCGCGCGAGCCCCCGCACGGCCGCCTCGCGCACGTCCGGACCCACGTACGTGGCGTGGCTCGCGATCGGCGTGGAGATGAATCCCGGGCAGATGACGCTGACCCCGATCCCATGCCCGGCCAGCTCGGCCCTGAGACAGTCGCTGAGCATCTTCACGGCCGCCTTGGAGGTCGAGTACGCGGGCAGCAGCCGCGACGGCGCGAACGCGGCCAGGGAGGCGACGTTCACGATGTGCCCGCCCTCGCCGCGCTCGACCATGGCGGCCCCGAACAGCCGGCACCCATGGATGACACCCCACAGATTGACGTCGATGGTCCTACGCCAGTCGTCCACCGTATGATCAAGGAATGGCCCGGCGACGGCGATCCCAGCATTGTTCACGACGATGTCCGGCACGCCATATTCAGCGATGATATTTCGCGAAAGATCTTCCATTTGATCGCTGCTGGATACATCGACCTGCGCGGCGTGCCCCGTACCCCCGAGATCCTTGGCAATGGCGTCGGCGACCCGCGCCGCGGCGTCGGCGTCGATGTCCGCGCACACCACCTCGGCCCCATGAGCCGCGAACGCCCGCGCGGTCGCCAGCCCGATCCCGGACCCCGCCCCCGTGACGACGACCAGCCGCCCCTCGAAGGCCGCACCTGACTCAACTCGCCGCATCGCGACCTCCTATTGGACGTCTCGTCCAGCAGCATAGATCGATCAGGGTCGCGCGGCCAGCCCGGCGCAGGTACGCAGCGCCTTCCAGTCCACGATGGCCTGCGTCCGCGCGGGCCCCGTCATCGGAATGGGGAGACCCCCCTGGATGGTGGCCGGGGTCCAGCTGTCCTTCAGCACCTTCCGCCCGTTGATGGTCAGCGTCAGCACGCCGGTCCTACCGGTGGTGCCGGGGGTGGAGTTGTAGAAGACGAAGTTGCCCATGCCGTAACTGACGTACGCGTTGTCCAGATACCCCGACCCGAGCAGGATGTGCGCGTGCCCGCCGACCACCACGTCGGCGCCTGCCTGGACCAGCTTGGGAGCCAGCGAGAGCTGTGCCTGGTTGGGGCACTTCTGCATCTCGGTGCCCCAGTGCAGGTGGACGATCACGGTGTCGGAGTTCTTGCGCGCCTGCCGTACGGCCCTCAACAGGCTGGCCTCGTCCTTGGCCGAGGCGAGCCCGCCCTTGTCGGCGGTGGCCGTCCAGGACTGGATGAACTCCGCGTCGAGCACCTGCGTGGCCCCGATGATGGCCACCCTGTTCCCGTTCACGATCTTGCGGAACGGCCTGTACGCCTGCGCCGCGTCCTTACCGATCCCCACCACGGGGAACTTGCTGCTCCTGATGGCCGCCAGCGAGTCCGCCAGCCCGGTCTCCATGTAGTCCATGCCGTGGTTGTTGGCCATGGACACGACATCGACCCCGGCGGCCTTCAACGCGCCGAACGCGGTCGGCGGCGCCCGGAACGTGAACTGCTTCCCCGGCGCGGGCGTCCCCCCTGTGGTGATCGCCGTCTCGAGGTTCACCATCGATAAATCGGCCTTGCGGAGCACGCCGGCGATCGGCCCGAGCGCCGTGGCCGGGTTGGCCAGCCGGCCCCGCAACCCTCCCTCGAAGTGCACGTCCCCGCCGAAGGAGATCGTGTACGGGCGCCGCTCCCGCGTCGGCTTCGCCGTCGGCGACACGGCCACCTGGTGGTCCACCTGCTTGCTCTGCGGCTCCTTCTCGGGCGCCGAGGAGCAGGCCGCCAGCGACACGCCGACAGCGAGCAACGGGAGGGCACGGGGGAATCTCATCTGCCGCCACTTCCGCTCGAATCCTGTCATTCAGGGATCGAGCATGCCATGAAGGGGCGGAATGCCGCACAGGCGGCTACTTATCCATCAATCTACGCATTGCATCCCAAGTTTGATCGTCCATCGGCGTGTAGACGATCAGCCGGATCTCGGGGACGGCCGTGAGGCTGGTCGTGCTGAAGCGCAGCTCCCCCAGCTCCACGTGCTTGAACGCCTTCTCCCTCGGCCCTGGTTCGGCCACGTCCTGCCTGGCCCACATCCGCGCGAACTCGGCGCTCTCGGAGCTGAGCCGGCGCACGAAGTCCTGCCAGCACGGGTCGTCCGCGTGGCGGCCGTACGCGCCCCTGAAGACCGCAACGGCCCGCGAGAGCTCCTGGTCGCGGTTGAGCAGCAGGGTCGCGGGACTGGGAGTGAGGCAGGTGTGCCAGAGGGAGTTCCGCTCACCCTCGGGCGCGTTGACCATCTCGGGGAAGAGCGCGGCGTACGCGGCGTTCCAGGCCAGGGCGTCGCAGCGGCTGTTGGCCACGCAGGCGGGCATGTCGCCGAGCCGGTCGAGGATCTGCTGCATCTCGGGCGTCACGTGGCCCGAATCGCCGGCGATCGTCTCCGCGTGCCCGGCCAGCCGGTAGAGGTGCTGGCGCTCGGCGCTGTCGAGCCGCAGCGTGCGGGAGATGGCGTCCAGCACCTGAGTGCTGGCGTTGATCGGGCGGCCCTGCTCCAGCCACGTGTACCAGGTCACGCCCACGCCGGCGAGCTGGGCGACCTCCTCGCGCCGCAGGCCGGGAGTCCGCCTGCGCGGGCCCGGCGCGAGGTCGACCATCTCCGGGGTGATCCGCTCGCGACGAGTGCGCAGGAACGCCGACAGATCAGTACGCCTTGCTTCTGTCACGCTCATACCTCCACTATGGAGCGAAGCGGCAGATCTTAGCCAGTTAGCCTCAATACCAGTATAAATGGGCTCTCGTTACTGGTACTGGATCCCCGGCAGACTGATCCACATGACGCAAACTGCCGCCATCACCCCTTCCGTGGGCACCACACCACAGGAAGGGACCAGAGCCAGCGGCCTGCTCCTTGCGATCATCCTCGTGGGGCAGTTCCTGGCCATCCTGAACGTCAACATCGTCAACGTGGCCACCCCGACCATTGAGTCCGACCTGCACTCCTCAGGCGCCGGGCTGCAGATGATCGTCGCCGGATACACCATTGTCTATGCCGTCTTGCTGATCACCGGAGCCAGGCTCGGCGACCTGTTCGGCTACCGCAACGCGTTCTTGGGCGGGCTCACGCTTTTCACCGTCACCACGCTCGGCGCGGGCCTGGCGCCTTCGACGGGCTGGCTGGTGGTCTTCCGCCTGCTCCAGGGCGCCGGAGCGGCGATGATGATGCCGCAGGTCCTGACGTTGATCCAGCGTAACTACCAGGGCGCGGCCAGGGGCCGGGCGATCGGCCTGTGGTCCCTGGTGATCAGCGGCGGCATCGTGGTCGGCCAGGCGCTCGGCGGCATCCTGCTGGGCATCGGCGCGGGCTGGCGGATCGTGTTCCTGGTGCTCGTCCCGATCGGCGCGCTCCTGCTGGGCGCCGGATTGAAGGTGCTGCCGGCCGACAACGGCGGCGGCAGGACGGGCCTCGACCCGTGGGGCCTGGTGAGCCTGTCGGCTGCCGTGCTCCTGCTCGTGGTGCCGATGGTGCTGGGCCGCGAGCTCGGGTGGCCGCTGTGGGGCTGGATCTCGATGGCGCTGAGCGTGGCGATGTTCGTGGCCTTCGTCCGCATCGAGCGGTGGGTGACCGCCCGCGGTGGCCGTCCGCTGGTGGACGCCCAGGTGCTGCGCGCGCCCGGCATGCGGCCGGGGCTGGCGGTCCTGCTGTTCGGCCCGGCGACCTGGGGCGCGTTCCTGTTCACCTCGGCCCTGCACCTGCAGGGCGAGCTGCACCTGACGCCGCTGGCCTCCGGCATGATGCTGGTGCCGTGCGCGCTGGCCTTCGGCCTCGTCGGGCTGGGCTGGCCGAAACTGCCCGCCCGCCTGCAGCGCCCGCTGGTGCCCTTCGGCTATGTGGTGGCCGCACCCGCCTACCTGGGCCTGGGGCTCGCCGCCGGTGGCGGTCTCCCGTACGCGATCATGAGCGCTCTCGTCGGCGCCGGGCTCGGCGTGCAGGTCGCGGTGACCAACATGGCGACCGAGCAGGTGGACGGCGCGTACGCGGCGGACGCGAGCGGCGCGCTGCTCACCGTGATGCAGCTCGGGCAGGTCATCGGCGTCTCCACGGTGGGGACGCTGTTCATCACGCTCAGCCAGGGCCACAGCACGGTCTCCGCCGCCCTCACGTCCTCCTTCGCCATGGCCGGCCTGGCCGTGATCGCGGGGCTGAGCTCGATCTTCCTCGTACGGCGCCGCGTACCGGCACAGGCCTGAACTTGGACCTGGTGAGCAGTCGGCCAGGGCTTGGGCGTCTCCTGGCCAGGTGGCGGCGTGTCCCCCTTCGCAGGGGAACGCGCCGCCACTTGGCCATCAGCCCTTCCAGCCGATCCACACCGTCAGCCCGGTTGCCACCACGATGACCACGACAGGGAGCACGAACTTGGCCCATACGTGGGAGTGGATCCAGCTTCCTAAGAGCCTGAGCCGCGGGAATCGTTTCTTAGGCGTCTCGCAGTAGGGGTAGACCACTTGCGCCAACCCGTCCCACACGCCCTGCGGCACGTGACGGAACGCGCAGACCTCGATTTCAGCCGTCCGCACGTCGCGAACTGCGTAGACCTGAATTTGCCATTCGCCAGTCGGGTAGCCATTGTCCGTCGGCCGTACGGTCAGCATAACGATTCGCGCCTGATCGTCCGCGAGGGCGATAGACAGATTCGGAGACGGAATAACCCGTGGGCCATCGATTTCGATTTCCACGCCATACGACGTGCCTGGCACCGTGTTCAAAAACCGCGCGATCTGGAGCAGGCAGCGATTTTGCGATCCACGGTCGGGGAGAGTCCATTTTTCCATGCCATCTCCTGGTCAAAACCGGAGAGCAATAAAGGAAATGTGACGGCATGGGGACACGCGGTCATGGCAAGCTGTGGGTTACTCGCACTCCTCGGAGGGCGGATCCGGTGCGGCCTCGATCAAGGGCGCACCAAGCTTGCACATCCTGGCTGCGCTTGCCATGATGTGCAGGTTTCTGCGCCTGCCACGGTAGGCGATGTAAGTGATGGGGCGCGTCCGATACCTCTTCGGTAACGGCCCTGGTCGACTTGCTGGCACAAGGCACCAGGGCCGTTCATCACGCACTGACAGCTAGTGTGTCCGGATCAAATTCGCCCTCCCGAACCCCGGCGGTGAAGGCGGCCCACTCGGCCGGAGTGAAGACCAGGACGGGTCCGTCCTGCTCCTTGCTGTCCCTCAGCGCGACATTGCCGTCGGCCAGGGGGGCAACCTCAACGCACGTCGATGCGCCGTTGCAGAAAGTGCTCTTCCGCCAGGCTGCCGTCATAGTGTGGTCGTACATTTTCTCCCCAAATGCGCAAAGGGGCCTCATTGCCCCTTTTGAGGTTTTCGTCGCTAACGTCGCCAAAGCATGGCTTTACGCTGTATAAGGACTCGTGATTCGTCCTCGTCTAAGGCCTCCGACCGGATGTTATCGAAAGCCGTTTCGTATCCAGCTACTCGTTCGAGGTCCTCGACGAAGTTAGCAGTGTACAACTGTTCCAGGTACACAACATCATCAAAAGCGGAAAACTTCAGGTGGATAAACGCACCGGTGTTAACCGGATGAAGTGCGTCCAGGGTGAGGACTTGGACGCTGACGTGCGGCAGGAGTGAGATCTCCAGGAGATGCTCCATCTGCTCACACATCACCGCCGGTTCGCCGAACCTGCGCATCAGCGCCGATTCGTCGAGCACCACGTTCATAACGCACGCGTCGGCCCTGTGGAGCACGCGCTGCTGTCTGTCGAGCCGGGCCTCGACCCGGCTCCTGACACCGCTGTGCGTGATGCGCGAGATGCCGCGAGTCGCCAGGATCACTTCTCTGGCGTAGTCCTCGGTCTGCAGCAGCCCGGGCACGACCTGGGGTTCCCAGTTGCGCTGGTGAGTGGCCTCTGCCTCCAGCCCGAGGAATCTTGTGTACTCCTCAGGCAGAGTGTCTTCGTAATCTTCCCACCACCCCCGCTGCTCCGCGTCCCGCAACAGGCCGAAGAGTTCGTCAAGTTTCGCCCCGTCGAGGCGATAGAGCCCGGCCATGGCCTTGATGTCGTCGGCGCTCGGCATGGTCTTGGCCGCCTCGATCCGACTCACCTTGCTCGCGGACCAGCCGAGTTCCCTGGCCGCTTTGGCACCGGTGAGCGCTCTTCGCTCCCGGAGAAGGCGCAGTTCCTGGCCTAGCCGGAGCCTGCGCACTGTCGGACTGCCCTGCTGCGATGGCACCGTCCACTCTCCTTGTTGGGAATGAAGGTGTAACGGGAAGGGGTCGTTTGGGGCCCGGCTTTCTGGGCCGTTCGCCCAATCTTACACTGCAAGTTGCACGTAGAGTGCCGCGAAGCCTTGCCTGAAGGCTTACATGAGACGAGCCTAGGGGCAAGACAAACTCCACGTAGGGGTGGGTGCAAGGCGGAAGTCCTCCTGACCTCGGTCGGCCTGACAGTTCTCGTGCAAGTTGCACAGCAACTGTGAAGAAAATTAAATCTTCCCTTGCTGAATGTATTGCAGCATCGCGCACCTCGGGGGACGATCGGTTACAGGAGGGCTCTCGGGTGTGAGGAGGCCGCGAATGACGACACGGCCGTACGCATCGGGTCTTCCGTCGAAGATCGCGCGGCCCCGCTCGGGCCGCCTCGCCGGCAACGTCGCCGTCCCGGAAACGAAACTCTGCGCCAGGGAGGCCACTTGCCGGAAGGATCTCGTAATCGTCTGAAGAACTCAGCGACTGTCCGCTCATTCGAGCATGTAAAAAGCCGGGCCGAGGCTGATCACCAGCGCGCCGCATTTGGGCTGCCACCCTGCGGCGAGACCGGTCATCAGCCGTCGGACCGGCGAAGAAGCCACCTCTGAAAATGCCGCGAAAGGGGTCTTCTCATGTACTCACAAGGTACCAAGGGACTCGGCCGAATCAAGTCCCGGATCCGGGAACTCATCGCATGGACCGATCGCGAAATCTGCATGGAGCCGGACGAATTCGCGCACCACATCGGCTGGACCGTGACCAGGACGGGGTTCGGCTCCCGTCGCTACCGTGACCCACGCTTTGACCAGCTCAGCGTGCCACACCGCGTGACGGAGGAGGTGTCCTGACGTGCCGAGGAACCCGCGCAACCAGATGTACCCGGCCAACGAGGACCTTCCCGCCGCCGGGCGTGGCGGGCCGCTGGTCAGGCTCTGGCGCATCCGTACCGAGCTGATGCTGCTCTCCGCGCTGGCGCTGCTGACGCTGACCCTGCTCGGCGCCACGCAGGAGGGCCGGTGGTGGCCGTTCGTCCTGCTGACAAGCGCCGTCTCCGTCCCGGCCGCCACCAGGACGGGGCGCAACTGGGTGGCCGGCCACTTCTGGTGCGTGGTCTCCAGGCACCGCCTGCAGCGGGTTTGCCTGGAGACGACAATGCACACCAGGGCGGGGCGGATCCCGCTGATCCTGTGGATCACGCCGACGACCACGGGCGAGAAAGCACTGATCATGACCAGGGCCGGCATCTGCGCCGAGGAGTTCGAGGCGTACAGCGAGGAGATCGCGGCGGCCTGCTGGGCCAGGAGCGCGAACGTCTACCGGCACCGCCGGCGCGCACAGTTCGTGATCGTGGAGATCGTCAGGCGCGACGAGGTCCCCGGAGCGGCCTCTCCCGGCCTGGACCGGCTGTACGGCAGACGAGCCTGGGTCTCGGTGAGACCCGACCTCGAGGAGCCGCCTGATCTGCGGCCGAAGGTCGCGCTGTCGCAGGCGGGCTAGGGACCTAGGGAGTGTCTGACAATTCGGCGTGCCGGAGCCAGAGCATGAGCGAGGCGATGATGACGCCTGCCAGGTAGCGGGTGGCCAGTTTGTCGAAGCGGGTGGCGATGGCGCGCCATTGCTTGAGCTTGCCAATACAGCGTTCGACCAGGTTGCGCTGCTT
>NZ_JBFAMX010000436.1:0-8865 GCF_040659615.1 Nonomuraea sp. NPDC049784 | reverse complement strand
CCGTAGCGCTCGTAGCCGAGGCGGCTCATCAGCTCGGCCCACGCGCGGGCGACCCGGCGCAGGTCCCAGCCGGTCTCGCGGGTGGGGCCGGAGAAACCGAAGCCGGGGATGGACGGGGCGACGACGTGGAAGGCGTCGGCGGGGTCGCCGCCGTGGGCGCGGGGGTCGGTGAGCGGGCCGATGACCTTCATGAACTCGACGATCGAGCCGGGCCAGCCGTGGGTGAGGATCAGCGGCAGCGCGTCCGGCTCGGGGGACCGCACGTGCAGGAAGTGGATGTTCTGGCCGTCGATCTCGGTGGTGAACTGCGGGTACTCGTTGAGCGCCGCCTCGTGCTTTCGCCAGTCGTATCCGCTGCGCCAGTACTCGGCCAGCCGCTGCACGTACGAGACCGGGATGCCGTACGACCAGCCGACGCCGGGCAGCTCGTCGGGCCAGAGGGTACGCGCCAGCCGGTCGTGCAGGTCGTCGAGCGCGGGCTGCGGGATATCGATGCGGAACGGGCTGATCTCCGTGGTGAACGTCATAGGGAACACGCTAGGAACCTGCTAGGACAGGATCAGTCCTAGGAACAGGGCAATCTGGAGAACATGTTGGAGACATCGGCCCGGTTGCTCAGACTGCTCTCGCTCCTGCAGACCCACCGGGAGTGGTCGGGCGTGGAACTGGCGGAGCGGCTCGGCGTGACCGCACGGACCGTCCGCCGTGACGTCGGGCGGCTGCGCGAGCTCGGCTATCCCGTGCACGCCACCGCCGGCGCGCCCGGCTACCGGCTCGGCGCAGGCACGGACCTGCCGCCGCTCCTGTTGGACGACGACGAGGCGGTGGCGGTCGCGGTGGGGCTGCGGACGGCGGCCGGGGGCTCGGTGTCGGGGATCGAGGAGACCTCCGTACGGGCGCTGGCCAAGCTGGAGCGGGTGCTGCCGTCCCGGCTCAGGCATCGCGTGCACGCGCTGCAGTCGATGACCGTGCCCATGGGACGGGCGGGTTCGGCGGTGGACCCGGCGTCCCTGACCGCGATCGCCGCCGCCTGCCGCGACCACGAGACCCTGCGGTTCGACTACCGGACGCACGACGGGCAGGAGAGCGTCCGCGCCGCCGAGCCGTACCGGCTCATCCATTCGGGGCGGCACTGGTACCTGCTGGGCTGGGACACCGGCCGGGCCGACTGGCGCAGCTACCGGGTCGACCGCCTGAGCCTGCGGACGCCGAACGGACCGCGGTTCGTCCCCCGCGACCCTCCCAACTCCGACCTGGTGGCCTACATGTCCCGGTCGATCTCCATCGCGCCCTATCGATACCAGGGCCGTTTCACGATGCACGCTCCGGCCGAGGTCGTCGCCGAGCACATGCCGGCCACGATGGGGACGATCGAGCCGATCGACGAGCGGTCCTGCACGTTGTCCAGCGGCGCGAACGACCTTGACGAACTCGCCGTCTGGGTCGCGCTGATGGACATCGACTTCGAGGTGCACGAGCCGCCCGAGCTCGTCGACCGCATCCGCGCCCTCTCCACCCGCCTCGCCACCGCTGCCGGATCATCCGGACGCAGCGTGAAGCGCTCTACGAGCTCGTCCAGGTCCAGCGGCTCAGGCCGCCCGCGGGAGTAGATCAGGCTGAGCTCCGGGCCACCAGACCCGGCACCACTCGCGCCCCGAACGCGGGTCAACGCTGGGGACTGACGTCACTCTCCAAATGCCATGCCCCCCGTTCCCGGCCTGGGCCATCCCCAGGTTTGATCATTTGCCGGCGCCACCTGTCCAGCGGGGGTGTAGCAAACCTTCGTCGCACCGAAGATTAGTTGACACGACATATATGTCGTGTAATCTAATAATCATGACGAACGCGAGGAACGCCGCAAACCCCATCAAGCGTGTCTCGGTGGTCAGCACCGGCTCGGTGTCGATCCACCCCGAGCACGTGGCCGCCACTCGCAAGCCGCTGTACTGGTGGCTGTTCACCTCGCGACGCTGGACGCAGCCGCTACCGATCAACGTGTACGTGATCGAGCACCGCGACGGCTTGGTGCTGTTCGATGCCGGGCAGGACCGCGCCTCGGTGACCGACCCCGACTACTTCCCCGGCGGCATCACCGGAGTGATGTATGACCGGCTGTCCCGATTCGACATCGCCCCGGAGCAAACCCTCACCTCCCAGCTGGCGGCCATCGGCTACGACATCGGCGACGTCCACACCGCGGTCATCTCCCACCTCCACCAAGATCACATCGGCGGGCTGCGCGAGCTGACCGGCGCGCAGATCGTGGTCAGCCGCCGCGAGTGGCAGAGCCTGGGTCAGGTAGCACCGGAACTACGCGGGCTCCTGCGCTCCCACATCGACCTGCCCGGCCTGCGCTGGCGCCACCTCGACCCCGAGCCCTTGGCCGACCTCACCCTGGCCCCCTTCACCACCGGGCACGACCTGTTCGACGACGGCAGCATGGTGCTGCTGCCCACCCCCGGCCACACCCCCGGGTCGCTGTCGATGCTGGTCCGCAGTTCTGGACGCGCACCGCTGCTCATGGTCGGAGACCTGACCTACGACGTGGGCCTGCTGGAGCGGGGCCACGTGCCCGGCGTCGGCGAAAAGCGTCAACTGGCGGCCACCACCGAGATGATCAACCAGTTCCGCCTGGCCAACCCCGGCCTGACGGTCTTGGCCGCCCACGACCCGAGCGCGGCCCCCGCCCTGGCCGGCGCCACCAGCCGTGACCTGGCCGCCGCTCGCGCCCAGCTCTGACCTGGGAGAATGACGTCCATGCGCCCCGCAGAGGAGTTCCGCTACCTCGTCCTGGCCGCCCAGCGCGAAGGCAACCGCCTGCTGGGACAAGCGCTGAAGCCGCTGGGCCTCACCACCTCCCAGGCCGAAGTCATCCGCATCCTGCACGACCGCCAGCCCTTGACCCTGACCGGCCTGGGCGAGCTCCTGGTCTGCGAGAGCGGCACCAGCCCCAGCCGCCTGGTCGACCGCTTGGTCGCCGCAGGCCTGATCCAGCGCACCGCCGCCGAACACGACCGCCGGCACATCGAACTCCGCCTCACTGACAGGGGCGACGACCTGGCCCAACAGGTCATCCAGATCGAGGAACAGCTCTACCGGTCGATCGACGCTCTGGCCGAAGACACCGGCCTCGACCAGATCAACACCTTCCTGCGCGCCTTCGTCGGCGACCTTCCCGCAGGTCAAGCACTCGCCCGCCGCATCGCCACCACCCGATAGCCCAGAAGGTCCCCCGCCATGACCCACCAGCGAGCCACCCGCTTCCTCAACGCGCCCCTCGACCGGGTCCGGCACGCGCTGCTCGACCCGCAGGCCCTCCCGGAGTGGAACCCGGCCTTCCGTTCCCTGAACGGACCCGCCCGCGCCGCCACCGGCACCCGCTACCTCATCACCGTCAGGGGAGAGCTGAGCGGAACCTGGGAATACACCCGAATCGACGACCACGACATCGACACGACCTGGCAAGTGCCCGGCTTCCGAGAAACCGGCACCTGGCACCTGCGCCCCCACGGCCACGGCACCATCGTCACCCACGAGTTCCGCCACAAAGGCCCGCTGGCCCGCCTTCTGAGCAAGGCCTACCGCGGCGTCGCCGAACTACGCCTGGACCGCCTCACCCAGCGAACGGCAGCCGCCGCCAGCCCTGCCGACGCCGACTCCTGATCCGCTGCCCAAGGGGAGGACATGAACATAACCCAGGGAATCAGGGCCGCACCAGAACGTCAGGGTTCGACCGCTCGGTGAGCGGGGCGGCCATCCGGTCGATGTCGTCCAGCATCATGGCGTCGTGGTCGGTGAAGAAGCCGCGCAGTGCCTCTTCGAGCTTGCTGATCTTGTTGTGGGCGCGGCGCCGAGATCCGCGCCGCCCGCCGACGCCGTGATCAAGTGACGCGCTGAGGAAGCCTTGGGGACGCTCAGCTCCGGCCACAGCACCGGCATAACGACGTCGGCGGCTGCGTCCCTGCGAGCCAGCCACCGCTGCGTCGCTTCGGCGAGCGCTGCCGGCACCAGCCCTGTGACTAGCCACAGCGGCTGGACAGTGCCGCTGTCAAGGATCTGGTTGATGGCCACTCCCACGGTGACCGTGAAAGCTGCAACCGCTACGACCCGCGCTACGGGAACCGGTGGCCATGGCTTGGTCCTCTCCAGAGCAGCAGAGTCAAGCAACAGCTCAATCCTGCCCTGGACAGAGAAGAGGCACACAGGTGGAATGCGTAGAGTCTCCGGATCGTGACGGATCGCTTTCGGTACGGTACGACCGGGGCAAGACGCAGTTCCAGGTTTCCCCGCAGGTCTGTTCCAGGGTGACTCGAAGCGCCTTGATCTCTTCGCGGCCCCGCCGCTGCGTCGCAGTCGACGGGTCCGGTGATCGGCTACGGTGCGACGTACTGGTCGTGCCTGGCATACACCTCAGTCCATTCCTCGTCACTGAGCTGGCGGCCGGAAGCGACGATTTCGGCGAGCTCCTGGAAGTACGCCTCCCGGGGCGCCCCCGGCGTGAACAGCACCAGCATGGAAGCAGGTGCATCGGAATTGTTGCTGAAGGCGTGGACCCCGCCTGGCGGCACGTACAGGAAGTCGCCCGGTGTCGCGTCCAGCCATCGCTCGCCGTTGTACAGCGAGACGGTGCCCTCCAGGACGAAGAACGACTCGGAAATGGTCCTGTGAAAGTGGGCGCCGGGGCCGTTCGGGATCGCGGCCATGTCCCAGCGGTAGAGACCGAATTGGCCATCGGTGCTCGCACCGGTCGCCAGATAGCCGACCCGGGATTTGACTCCGATCGTGAGGTCCGGCGGTGCGTCGGTCGGCCGGTAGGTCGCGCTGGCGATTCCGTGGTCCTTGAAGTATCGCGGCGGCGGATAGGACATCGTTACTCGCTCCTAGCGGTGGATCGTTCTGAGCGGCATGACCCTACGCGATGAAGCGGCACCGTCGGGAGATCCAATTTCTGCCTGTTTGATTGAGCCAACATCCGGCGGGCTCCGGTGCAGCCGAAGTCCAAGATCGCGGCGCTGATCCAGATCGTGCTGCGCGACGTTGCCTGGCGAAAGCGGCTCACCGCGGCCTGACGGCCATGTTCTGGACTCACCTGAACCTGTACAGGCGCTTGGTGCTCGACATGAGCCGCCACCTGGAGTTGGACGGCGTTCCGGTCGGCCGCGCGCCTGACGCTCCGAGGTCCTGACGCTACGGCGAGGGGTACGGCGGCGGCGGTTCCCTGTCGCGTCGGCCCAGGCCAGATCGTCGTGGTCGGCTCGGCGCCACCAGGCGGCCGTGGCGAGGCTGCCGGCTGCGTCCTGGCCCGGAGGGTGAGGTCGGCGCGTCGCCTCACATTGCGCAGGGCTGTGTCGTCGTACCGATGAACCGAACGCGAAGAAAGAAAGCTGATCATGGAACCCGTGAACGTCGCAGTCATCTACTACAGCGCCACCGGCAACGTGCACGCTCTGGCGCAAGCCGCCGCCGAGGGCGCCGAAAAGGCCGGAGCACACGTGCGACTGCGCAAGGTCGCCGAAACGGCCCCACCGGAGGCGATCAGCGCCAATCCGGCCTGGGCCCAACACCTCCAGGACACAGCCGACGTCGCCGAGGCCGTCCACGACGATCTGGCCTGGGCCGACGCGGTGCTGTTCGGCACCCCCACCCGCTTCGGCAACCCGGCGAACCAGCTCAGGCAGTTCATCGACACCACAGGTCCCCTGTGGTACCAAGGCAAGCTCGCGGACAAGGTGTACTCGGCTTTCACCGCCTCCAACACCGCCCACGGCGGACAGGAGTCCACCCTCCTGGCACTGGGGAACACCTTCTACCACTGGGGCGGCATCATCGTGCCCCCCGGCTACACCGACCCCATCCAGTTCGAGTCAGGCAATCCCTACGGCACCTCCCACGTGGCCGGCGATGGCTCACCCAGTGAGGTGACCTTGCAGGCGGCCCGTCACCAGGCCCGCCGCGTCGTCGACACCGCTGCCTCACTCAAGGCAGGCCGCGCGGCCTGATCCAGCACGAAGCACCGACGGGGCTGGTACGGCAGATCCGTCAGCCGGTGGCACCCCATATTCCACAGAAAGCAAAGGAGCCGTCGCCAGGTGAGCTGGTTGCGGTCAGATTCGTGAACGGAGGATGCGATGACTTCGAACGATTCCGAGGTTAAGGCGCTCTTGGACAGTCGAGTCGATGCCTGCCAGGCAAAGGACATTGATCGACTCATGTCACATTATTCTTCCGACATCGTTTATTACGATGTCGTTCCCCCTCTCCAGTTCGTGGGGGCCGATGAAGTCCGCGGCAACTTTGTGCGGTGGTTTGATGAATACGATGGCCCCATCGGCCTGGAAACGCACGACCTTACCATTGCGACGCATGCAGATGTCGCGTTCGCGAACATGCTTCACCTGGACAGCGGAACGCGCAAGAACGGGCTCCAGAGCTCGATATGGGTACGATCGACCGTTTGTTGCCGACGGTCAAGTGACAAGTGGTTGATCACGCACGAACATATCTCAGTGCCGATCAACCCTCAGAACCTTCAAGCGTGGTTCCCGCCGGAGGTGTGAGCCAGCCTGATCTTTTATCTGTCCGATGATGCGGATCCGGTTCGGCGACCCCGGCCTCGGCGCCGCCGCTCCGCCGATGGTGATCTTCCAGGCCCGGGTCCAGGCGCGGCCGGCCGAGCTGGGTGGCAGGTCGGAATGGGGCGCCGCGCTGGTCGCGGCGCCCCAGGACACGACTCAGGTTTGGCCATCCCGGGTGAGCAGCACGCGTCAGCCCGTCGTCCACGGCCGGAGCTTCTCGGGGTTCCGCACTCCCCAGATGTGCTTGATTCGGTCACCTGTGACCTCGAACGCCATCACTCCCACGGTGACGTCGTCCAACTGAAGCACCAGACCGGGTTGACCGTTGACCGTCCGCTCCAGGATCGTCAGATCGGGTGCCCTGCTGGCGATATCGACGCAGTAGCGGGCGACCTGCTCGCTGCCTTCGACCGGGAGGAGCGCGGCGTTGACCAGGCCGCCGCCGTCGGCGATCGCCGTGGCGTCGGGGTCGAGGAGGCCGATGAGGGCGTCGATGGCCGGCCGGCGCCTCCACCCTCCCGCCGAGCGCCACCGACCCAACGGCCAGCCGCGCCGTTCTCCCGGCGGGGACGCATGATGCGGCGCGGGCTCGCCTGTTGGCCACGATCGGCCTGGAGTCCCGGGGTACCGACTCGCCGCGCGGCCCACAGGCCGCCCGGGAGGCGGAACGGCTGGCACGCCGGCTGGACGATCCCAGGCTGCTGGCGTTCGCGCTCAATGCCGTGTTCATGCAGACGTTCCATCGGGCGGGGCTGGCTGTGCACCGGGATGCGATCGGCGCCGAGTTGGTCGCCCTGTCGGCTCGGCACGGCCTGGCCACCTACGAGGTTCTCGGGCACCTCATCCGTCTCCAAGCCCGCTGCGCGCTCGCGGATTTCCCCGGAGCCGATGCCCACGCCTGCGCCGCCGACCGCCTGGCCGAGCGGTACGAGCTGCCGCTGGTGGGCGTCTTCACCCAGTGGTACCGAGCGTTGCGGCTCGACGCGACCGGACAGGCGCCGGTGGAGGAGGTCGAGTCGGCCTATCGGGCCGCCGCCGCCCGGCTCGACGGCGCCGGTATGCCGGGGCTCGAGCTCGGACTGTTGCCGCTCGCGCTGCTGTGCCTGAGCCTGCGCGGCCACGCACAACCCGCTCCGCCTCCTCGGGTCGCATCGGCGGACGAGGGCACTGGCTCTCCCCGCGTCGCATTGGCGGATGAGGCCGCCGACATTTCTCGGGTCGCCTTGGCGGACGAGGGCGCCGGGTTCGGACCCTACGAGCCGTGGGCGCGTCCCGTGGTGCTGCTCGCCCAGGGCCGCCGAGATGAGGCGGTGGCGAAGTTGCGCCACGTCCCTGACCCGCCCCGAGACCTGCTGCTGGAGGCCATGTGGTGTCTGGTCGCGCGAGCCGCCGTCGCGGTCGGCGACCGGGAGGCGATGGAGCGGGCCCATGCCGCGCTCGCGCCCGCCGCGGCGGAACTGGCCGGGGCGGGCAGCGGGCTGCTCACCCTGGGACCGGTCTCCCACTACCTCGACGACCTCGCCGCCGCCCTGCGCCGCTGACAGCCGGCCCGTCCGCTAATCGGCGTCGCCGGCAGTGAGGTCAAGCGCGCATCCGCCGCCGAAGGCACTGATGTGATCGTCGGAGCCGATCTCGCCGCGGCCGTCGACGAGTTGACCGAGACTGTGGCGTCGATGTCGTCGTGGAACCGGTCGATGGTGACCTGCGCGCACAGGCGTTCGAGCGGCTCGGCCGCCTCCACGTGCTCGGTGACGCCGGCGGCCAGGATCCGGCGCTGTCGGGCGACGCGGCCCTTCACGGCACCCGGCAGGTGATCGGGCTCAGCCTCGGAGCGGTCGCCCCCTGGTGCCCGAAGTGACGCGGCGGGCCAGCGGTCGAGTGTCCCGACCTCGAAGGAGCCGGCAGTGCGTCGATCCCGGGCACCCGGCTGATCGTCAGCGGGCCACGGGAGCGGGACGGGAACGGCCCGCGATCGCGGCGATCAGGGCAGCGGCGGCGCACAGGATCGCGGTCCAGGCCAGGACGGCGTCGGTCGAGGTGTGATCGGCGACCATGCCGGCGAGCCAGGGGCCTGCGGTCTGGCCGGCGGCGAACACCGTGGTGAAGGCCGCCAGCGTGGCCGTCCAGTCGGCGGGCGGCGTGCCGGCCTTGATCAGGGCGGTGACGGCGGCGGGAACGCTCATGAACGTGGCGCCGTACACGATCGCCGAGGTCACGATCAGCGGCGGCGCGGGCGCCACCAGGGCCAGGCCCGCTCCGCCCGCCAGCACGCCGAGCAGCACGGCCAGCG
>NZ_JBFAMX010000435.1:0-8876 GCF_040659615.1 Nonomuraea sp. NPDC049784 | reverse complement strand
GTCGTCGTCGGTGAGGGGGCGCACCGAGCGCAGCACGTCGATCTTCCGGTCGCGAAGGTCGCGCTCGCCGAGGCTGAGCGGCGGCTCCATGGCCACTAGGCACAGCACCTGGAGCAGGTGGTTCTGCACCATGTCCTTGAGCGCCCCGGTGCCGTCGTAGTAGCCCGCTCTGCCTTCCAGCGTGATGGACTCGTCCCAGACGATCTCCACCTCGGAGATGTGCGCGCTGTTCCAGATGGGCTCCAGTACACGGTTGGCCAGTCGGCTGCCGAGCACGTTCTGGACGGTCGTCATGGCCAGGAAGTGGTCGACGCGGAACACCGCCTGCTCCGGAACGACCTCGGACAGCAGCCTATTCAGCTCCACCGCACTGTCCAGATCTTCGCCGAACGGCTTTTCCAGCACGATCCGGCTCCCCGGTGGCAGGCCCGCGCGGTGCAGGGCTGTGACCGTGCCGGGGAAGATCGCTGGGGGTAGAGCGAGGTAGACGGCGACGGGACCGTCGCCGTCGATGGCCGGGGCGACGTCGGTGACGTCGGTGGCGTCGGCCTGCAGGTAACGGGCGGAGTCGGTGATCGCCTTCCTGGCGCCGACGGGCGAGGAGTCGCCGTGCCGGTCGAGTTGATCGGCTGCCCAGCGCCGGAATCGCTCGCCGGTCCAGTCCGCCCTGTCAGCGCAGGTCAGCTGGAACCGGTTGCCGAGATGCCCGGCCGCCCGCAGGGCGGCCAGGGCCGGGAGCAGGTAACGCGCGTTGAGATCGCCTGTGGCGCCGAAGATGACGAGCCGGTTGATCATGCCGTCATGCCTGCTTTCGCTCGTGCGAGACCGACGCCGGCGGCGATGACTCCGATGTGGCTGAACGCCTGGGGGAAGTTGCCCATGAACGTGCCCGTCGACGGGTCGATCTGCTCCGGCAGCAGTCCGAGCGGGCTGGCACGGGCGCACAGTGAGGCGTACAGCTCCTCGGCTTGTTCGATGTGGCCTTGCAGGGCGAGGTTCTCGACCAGCCAGAAGCTGCACAGCAGGAAGGCGCCCTCGTCACCGGGCAGGCCGTCGGGTGAGCGGTCGTGGAGGTAGCGGTAGAGCAGACCACCCCCGGCCGACAGGCGTTCAGCGATGGCCTTGGTGGTGGCCGCCATCCGCGGGTGGTCGGCCGGGATGACCTTCCGCAGCGGAAGCGCGAGCAGGCTGGCGTCCAGGCCGCCGCCGCCGTCGAGGTGCTCGCTCAGGCTTTGTGCGTCCTCGTTCCAGGACTGGTCCAGGATGAGCTGGCGCAACTTGCCGGCTGTGGCGCGCCACGTCGTGGTCTGCCCGGGCAGGCCGAGCCGCTCACCGATCGCCGCGGCCCGGTCCAGAGCCACCTGGCACATTCCGGCGGAGTAGGTGAAGACCCGCCCCTCGCTGCGTACCTCCCAGATGCCCTGATCCGGCTGCCGCCACGCGCTCACGGCGGCCTCCGCCAGCTCGGCCAGGCCGGACCACAGCGCGGGCTGGATCTCACCCCCGGAGAGCAGCCACTGGTCGGCGCAGTCCAGCACCTCACCGTAGACGTCGTGCTGGCGCTGGTCTGCCGCGCCGTTACCCCATCGCACCGGAGCGGAGCGCCGGTACCCTTCCAGCTCGGCGTCCTGGATCTCCTCGGGGACGGGGTCGGCGCGGAGGCTGTACATGATCCGCGGCTGACGGCTCTGTTCGAAGGCGTCGAGGACCCAGCCGAGGAAGGCGTCGGCCTCGCCGTCGAACCCGATGCGGCGCATTGCGAACACGGCGAAAGCGGCATCCCGGATCCAGGTGTAGCGGTAGTCCCAGTTGCGGACGCCGCCGATCGGCGCGGGCAACGAGGACGTGGGGGCGGCGACCAACGAGCCGTTGACCCAGTCGTCGCACAGTTTCAACGTGATGGCGGCGCGGCGGACCAGCGATTCCTCCGGGCCGCTGTAGCGGCAGTTCCTCATCCAGCGGCGCCACGCCTCGGCGGTTTCCCGGAGCACCGCCTCAGGATCGAAGCGATGGTGGCGGTGGATGCGGCCCCAGGACAGGACCAGATCGAGACGGTCGCCCTGTTCCAGGTCGTGCACGGTGTGCAGGCCGGTCAGGGGGCGGTTGGAGCGCAGATGCAGGCGCAGGTCCGGCCGCCGGGAAGCCCGCACCTCGAGGCCGCTGCCCAGGAGGCGGGTCTGTCCGCCACCGCGGGGCCGCAGCTCCGCCCGCAGGCGGACTGTTCCGTCCAGCACGACGGCGCAACGGACGAGCTCCGCACGGCTCGCGCCCGCATCGTCGGTGAGGTCGGCGCCGGAGCGCAGGGCCAGCGCATCGGTGATCCTGACCAGGCCGGTCGGGCTACGCAATTCGGTCACCAGCACCGCGGTGTCAGGCTCATAGCGTTGCCGGGCCTCCAGCAGATCCTCCACCGTCAGCGTGAAATGTCCGCCTTGTGCGTGATCCAGCAAGCCGCAGAACAGCGGGTCGCTGTCGAAGCGGGGCAGGCACAGCCAGGGGATCGAACCGTCCAGGCCGACCAGCGCCGCCGTCATGCCGTCCCCGATGAGGCCGAGATCCTCCAGCGGCAGGTAGCCCTCCCATCGGCGAACCGGGCGGAATGGTGGATCGGGATCAAGCATGCCGGGCTCCTCTTCCGTCGTACGGCGCGCTCCTTACGGGGCGAACGTCGCCCCGTAGCGGCGCTAGAAGGTGATCAGGACCTTCACGACATCCTCGAGTTTCTTGTCCGATATCTCGAAGGCCCGCTCCATCTCATCGAAGCGGAACGTATGGGTCGTCATATGGGTGGGATCGACCCGCTTGGTCGCCAGTATTCGCAGGAGGCGTTCCATACGCAGCCGGCCGCCTGGGCACAGCCCCGTCGTGATCGTCTTGTCGGCCATGCCGACACCCCACTCGACGCGGGGAATACGCACGAATTCGCCTTCCCCGTAATAACCGGTGTTGGACACCGTCCCGCCGGGTTTGGTGATTTTGATGGCGGTCTGGAAGGTCGCGTCCGCGCCGAGGGCTTCGATGGCGGTGTCCACTCCCTGTCCCTGGGTCAGTTCGAGGATCCGCTCGACGACGTCCTCCCGGGTGAAGTCCACGATTTCGTCCGCACCGTAGGTCTGCGCGAGCTTCTTGCGGCGGGGGACCGATTCGACCCCGATGACGAGGCCGGCGCCACAGAGCTTGGCTCCCGCGGTCGCCATGAGCCCCACCGGGCCCTGAGCCAGAACGGCCACCGTCCCGCCCATCGGGATATGACCGTTCTCCGCGCCCATGAAGCCGGTCGAGAGCATGTCGGCGCAGTAGGCCGCCATCTCGTCGGTGACCCCTTCGGGTATCTTCGCCATGTTGGCGTCGGCCTCGTTCACGTGGAAATACTCGGCGAAAACGCCGTCCTTGGAGTTCGCGAACTTGAACCCGCCCAACGGCCCGCCGGACTGTGACGGATGCCCGTTCTGAGAGGCCGGATCGCCCCAGTCGGGGGTGACGGCGCCGACCAGGACGCGATCGCCGGGCCGGAAGGCCTTCACCTCGCTTCCCACTTCGTGCACCACACCGACCGCCTCGTGGCCGAGTGTCAGGTTCTCCCGAGGGCCGATCCCGCCCTTGACCGTGTGCGAATCAGAGGTGCAGATCAGGGCGGTGGTCGTCCGTACGACGGCATCCAGCGGACCCGGGCGCGGCATGGGCTTTTCCAGGAAACCGACGCGCCCGATCTCCTTCATCACGAACGCTTTCACAGTTCCCCCGATTCGTTCTTCCATGATTGTGCTGCCCGTTTTCGGCGACACGCCGATTGAAAATCGACCGCGATGGGCAGCGCCACGTGCCGCGTCCCCCAAAAACGGCTGCCACCGATGGCGTGCCTACCCTGCCGGGCTCATCGAGTAACGCCGACCTCCTCGTTCCGGATCGACGTGTGCAATAACGGAGGCGCTCTTCGGTGCCGCGGCCGTAGATCGGAATGCCGATACGTCATGAGCCACACGTACGGAAGGGTCAAGCACGGTTCACGTATATAAAGGGCCGCATCCATAAAGGGCAGCATTCCGAATGCGCTCGACCACCCCGGACGCGCGATCCTCATGAGCAGCCCGAGATCTCACGGCAGCCGTCGCCGGCCGAACGACCAGAACGCGCACGCCGGCGTCCCTGGGATCCCACCGCGGCCATCGACCTTACGGGGCGACCACACGACCAGGACGGCGCACGCCGACGATCCGAACATTGCATGCTTTGCATGCAATGCATGCAAAGCGCTAGCCTGGGTTGCATGCAGACCGATGTGGCACGGAGCCGGCTGCGGGAGTTGATCCTTGACGGCACTTACCCGCCCGGGGCGCGGCTGACCGAGATGGAGGCCTCGGCCGCTCTGGAGATGAGCCGGACCCCCGTACGGGAGGCGTTGCGGGCGCTCGCCGCCGACGGCCTCGTGCGGCCCTCCGGGCGCGGCGTGGTGGTCGTGGCGCTGGAGCGGAGCGACCTGGAGGAGGCCTATCAGGTACGGGCGGCGCTGGAGGCGCTCACCGCCGAGCTGGCCGCCATCCGTCAGCGCGAGGGCCGCATCGCCCCCGCCGACCTCGTCGACCTCCGTGGCGTCGCGACCGAGACGGCGACCGCCACCGCCGAGGGGCGGCTCGCCGAGGCCGTGCGGCTCAACCGCCGTTTTCACCGCCTGATCGCGGAGCTGGCGGGCAACTCGATGGCGCTGCACGCGCTGGAGCGGATCTGGGACCAGATCCAGGTGTCCACGTTGCGTTCGCTCGCGCCGCCGTCGCGGCCCGCGCACGTCTCAGGCCAGCACGAGGAGCTCGTGGCCGCGATCGTCCTCGGCCAGGCGGAGGAGGCCGCCAGGGTGGCCCGCGCACACGTACTCGACACCCATATCATCACCCGCAGCGAGGAGGAGCGAGCATGACCCGCCAGCACACCTATCCGATCGTCGTGACCTGGACCGGCGACAAGGGCACCGGCACCAGCGGCTACCGAGACTACGGCCGCGATCACGAGCTGACCGCCGAGGGGCCGCAGGCCATCGCGGGCAGCTCCGACCCCGCCTTCCGCGGCGACCCGTCGCGTTGGAACCCGGAGCAGCTCCTGGTCGGCTCGCTCTCGCAATGCCACATGCTGTCGTATCTGCATAAGTGCTCCGTCGCGGGCGTCGTTGTCACCGAGTACGTCGACAACGCGGTCGGCACCATGGCGGAGACGGCGGACGGCGGCCACTTCACCGAGGTGGTGCTGCGCCCGACGGTCACCGTGGCGTCGCCCGACATGGTGGACGCTGCCGTCAAGCTGCACGAAGATGCCCATGAGTCCTGCTTTATCGCCAGTTCCGTGAATTTCCCGGTACGTCACGAGCCGACCATCCGCAGCCAGGGCCAGGACGCCGCGGCCTCGTGAAGGCGGCCCCGGGCTGGGCACTCGTCGGACGGGAACTTCCGGCCCGCGTACGTGACGCTTGGGTGCGGCCTGCGGCGAAAACGGGTGGATACCGTCCTTAGCGACCCGACAGGCTGGGATCATGAACGAGCTCCTTGGATTCGAGCCTGACGCGCGCCTGCTGATCGTGAACAACGACGACTTCGGGATGTACCGTGCCGTCAACGAGGCGGTCGTGCGCTCGATCGAGGAGGGGATCTCCAGTTCGTGCAGCCTCATGCCGCCCTGCCCGGCGGCGGGGCACGCCATGGACCTGCTGCGGGAGCGGCCGGAGATCCCCTTTGGGATCCATCTGACGCTGGTGTGCGAGATGCCCCGTCGCCGGTGGGGGCCGTTGGCGGGGAAGGAGAACGTGCCGTCCTTGCTCGACGGGACGGGTGAGCTGTTCTCGCCGGACCGCATACCGGAGTTGCTCGCGCAGGCCCGGCTCGACGAGGTGGAGCGGGAGTTCCGCGCGCAGATCGCAGCGGTGACGGACGCCGGGCCGGCGCCGACCCACCTCGACTGGCACTGCCTGGCCGACGGCGGACGTGCCGACATCTTCGATCTGACTGTGGCACTGGCCGACGAGTACGGCCTGGCGGTGCGGGCCTGGCTCGACCCGGCGCGCCGGAAGCTGCGGGCGCGGGGGCTGCCGGTGGTGGAGCACGAGTTCCTGGACAGCTTCGGGCTCGGCCTCGACGACAAGTCGGCCACGTACGCGAGGCTGCTGCGCGAGCTGCCGTCCGGGCTGAGCGAGTGGGCCGTCCATCCGGGGCTGGGGGACGAGGAGGCCCGGGCCATCGACCCCGACGGGTGGCGTGTGCGGCGGACCGACTACGAGTTCCTCACGTCGCCGGAGGCGCGCGAGCTCCTCGAGCGGGAAGGGATCGTCGTGCTGGACTACAGAGCCCTCCAGGCGGCTTGGACCGCCTCGGCAGGGGGCGAGGGCGCAGCCTAAGGTGCCCCTGTCCTCGGGAGCCCCACGCTACGGCAGCCGAAAGGCGACACCCGGAAGGCGACAACCGAAGAGAGCGGCCTGAGCGGTTCCTGAGGGTGGCGGCCGGGAAGTGGCGGGGCGCGATCGTCAGCAGGGGGCGGGAGGTATGCGGGGCGCGATCGCCAGCGGGGGCCGGAGGGTATGCGGGGCGCGGGAGGGGTGCTGTGGTCAGAAGGAGGCGGCCAGGGCCAGTGCGGCGGCGGCCTCGTGGCGGAGGACCATGATCAGAAGGGTGGCGACCAGCGTGGCGATGAGGAGCCAGCTGATCAGGATGATGACCGTCGAGCGGCGCGGCCGGTGCCGGCGCACTCGCTGCCCCTTGGCCTTCTCCTCGCTGCGACGCACTCGATCATTGAACGACTCCAGCCGTGCGACGAGTCGCGGATCGTCGTCGACGAGGTGCTGCTCAATCTGGGCAAGCATCCGCTCCTCGTCCTGCGACCAGGCCATAGGTGCACCTCCCGAACGCAAGCTCTGCGACGTCTTTCTGCCCAACCCTGAAGATCATTAGCCCCCACCTGACCAGTTAATTGCAACCCCTTTTCGATTTGCGATCAAGCTCGAACCTTTGTTCTAATCATGGCATGCGCTGGGACAACCTGCGCCTGGCCGGGCCTGGCCGGGACGATCCGGCCGTGCCGCTGTTCGCCCGCGGTGCGGTCACCCGCACGTTCGACACGCCCGAGTTCAAGGGGATGACCTTCTACGAGATCCGGGCCAAATCCATCATTAACCGGGTTCCGGGGGCTAGCCGGGTCCCGTTCGAATACACGATCAACCCCTATCGTGGGTGCACTCATCGCTGCATTTACTGTTTTGCCCGAAAGACGCACGAGTATCTAGATTTTGATGCCGGTGCGGACTTCGACTCGAAAATCGTCGTCAAGGTCAACGCCGCCGAGCTGGCCCGCAAGGAGCTGGCCTCGCCCCGCTGGGGCGGCCACCACGTGGCCATGGGCACCAATGTCGACTGCTACCAGCGCGCGGAGGGCCGCTACCAGCTGATGCGCGGCATCCTGTCCGCGTTGCGCGACGCCCGCAACCCGTTCTCGATCCTGACCAAGGGCACCCTGATCCTGCGGGACCTCGATCTGCTGACGGAGGCCGCCGACGTCACGGACGTGAGCACCAACCTGTCCGTCGGCTTCGTCGACCCGGCGATGTGGCGCGCGGTGGAGCCCGGCACGCCCAACCCGCGCAGACGGCTGGAGACATGCGCGACGCTCAGCGACAACGGCATCGCCTGCGGCGTCCTAATGGCCCCGATCCTCCCGTACCTCACCGACTCCCCCGCCCAGCTGGAGGCCACCGTCAAGGAGATCGCCGCCTCCGGCGCCACCCACATCGCCCCGATCGTCCTCCACCTGCGGCCCGGGGCGCGGGAGTGGTGGCTGGGGTGGCTGTCGCGCGAGCATCCGCGCCTGGTGCCCCGGTATCTGGAGCTGTACGGGCGGGGCGCGTACGCTCCGAAGTCGTACCAGGAGCGCGTGACGGGCCTCGTCAAGGAACTGGCCGAACGCCACGGCGTCGGCCGCGCCACCCCGGCCATGGCCCGCCGCCTGCCGCCCCGGCCCGCGCCCGTTCCGGACCGACCGGAGCAGCTGCGTCTGCTGTGACGTCCTCCCCCACACTCGCCGTCGGCCGGCAGGCCGCTCAGCGGGTCATGACCGCGGCCGAGCGGCGGCGACGCGGACCTCGCACATCCGCCGTACCTCTGGCCGCGAGCGCCACCGCCTCCGGGTGTGCCGGCTAGTCCATGAACACGCTCCATGCGACGGCGTTGAGGTTGTCGGCGAGGAAGATGTCGTTCCCGCCGAGGCGCTTGTCCCACGAGGCCGACGCCAAGACGACGATCATGGTTCGCGAGGCGGCATCCGCATCACACGTCGTGCCCGGCAAGGGCGCGCTGATCGCCTCGACCAGCCTGCGGTGGGCATCGGGCGCCCGGAAAGGCGACGGGCCACCAGGCGGCGCGGGCCGGCCGACGCCGTCCTGGGCTGCAACTTAAGGCTATCTCGCCGGCCGTTGGCGTTGACCGCGTGGGCGACCAGGGCGTGCACGTTGATCATGCGGCCGCCCTCGCGAGGCCGCTCAGCCGGCACGACCGCCCATCTCAAGCGCTCAGGGAGCGCGTGGGCTGAAGCGGACGGGCAAGGTGGTGCGCGGTGTGAGCATCGTCCTCGTGACACAGCACGCCCTCGTGGGACGAGACACCGAATTACCGAACCTGCCGGCCGTGTTGGACGGCTTGAAGGAGGGCGGCGGCGCGCTGGTGTTGAGCGGCGCGGCGAGCATCGGCAAATCGGCGTTGCTCGCAGCCGCCACCGCCGAAGCCACGGTCAGGGGCGCGCGTGTGCTGACGGTGGCCGGCGTGCCCTCCGGAGGCCAGGTGCCCTACGAAGGGCTGTGCAGGCTGCTCGCGGAGACCGGCTTCGCACGCGACGACTTCGACGGCGGGCCG
>NZ_JBFAMX010000434.1:0-8880 GCF_040659615.1 Nonomuraea sp. NPDC049784 | reverse complement strand
CAGATCGCAGCGCAGCAGCGCCCGGTAGCCGATGATCCCGGCGCACAGCAGCGGCGCCAGCCGCTCGGCGGGCACGTCCTCGGGCAAGGGGTAGACGTAGTCGCGGGGCGCGACGAGATATCCGGCGTACCCGCCGTCGGCGTCCCACCCCGTATAAGCGGAGTGCGGGCAGAGGTTCTCCATCCCCCGCAGGCAGTAGCGGCACTTGCCACAGGTGGAGCGGAGCCAGGCCACGCCCACCCGCTCGTTCGTGCCCTCCACTCTGCCCACCACCTGATGACCGGGCGTGGTCCGCGGCCGCCGCGGCGGCAGATCGCCCTCGGCCAGATGCAGGTCCGTACGGCACACGCCGCACGCCTCGACCCGCACCAGCACCTCGCCGGGTCCCGGCTCGGGCACGTCCCGCTCGACGAGCTCAAGCGGCCGCGTCGCCATCGGCCCCGGCTCGGCCACGACCCACGCCCGCATGGTCACGACAGCCTGGAGTAGGCGAGCGAGGCGTAGAGCGCGGCGCCGTCGGGCAGCACCGAGTCGTCGAAGATCGCCTCGGGGGAGTGGTTGTAGGGCGAGGTGGCCGGATCCCGGTCGGGCGGGCACGCCCCCAGGAACACGAACGCGCCCGGCACCTCCTCCAGCACGTACGAGAAGTCCTCCGAGCCCATGATCGGCTGCGGCGACACGAAATACCGCCCGGGACCGAACAGCTCGTCGGCCGTCCTGCCCACGAACTCGGCCTCGCTCTGGTCGTTCACCGTCACCGGGTAACCCATCCCGAACGACGCCTCGACCTCCAGCCCGTGCGCCGCCGCGATGCCCTGCACGACCTCCACCAGCCGGCGCCTGACCTTCGCCCGGTTGTCCTTGCTGAACGTGCGCACCGTGGCCTCGAACCTGGCCTCGTCGGGGATCACGTTGTCCGCCGACCCGCCGTGGAAGCTGCCCACCGTCACCACCACGGGGTCGAACGGGTCGAACCCCCTGGTCACCATGGTCTGCAGCGCCGTCACCATCTCGCAGCCCGCCTGGATCGGGTCCAGCGCCCGGTGCGGGGTGGAGCCGTGCCCGCCGCGCCCCTTGACCGTCACGAGGAACGTGTCCGCCGCCGCCATGATCGGCCCCGGCCGCGACGCGAACAGCCCCGGCGGCAACATCCCGGACACGACGTGCATCCCGTACGCCGCCACGGGCCGCGCGCCCGCCGCGTCGAGCACGCCCTCGCCGATCATGTGCTTGGCACCCTCGTGTCCCTCCTCGCCCGGCTGGAACATGAAGATGACGTCACCCGCGAGCTCCTCGCGCCGCGCGCTCAGCAGCCGCGCCGCCCCCGCCAGCATCGTGGTGTGCAGGTCGTGCCCGCACGCGTGCATCTGGCCGGGGAGCTGCGAGGCGTACGGCAGATCGTTCTTCTCGGCCACGGGCAGCGCGTCCATGTCCCCGCGCAGCAGCACGGCCGGGCCCGGCCTGCCGCCCCTCAGCACGGCCGTGACGGAACTGAGCGAGGTGCCTGTCTTGACCTCCAACGGCAAGCCGTCCAACGCGGCCAGGACCTTCTCTTGCGTGCGCGGCAGGTGCAGGCCGAGCTCCGGCGTGGTGTGCAACGAGTGGCGGAGCTCGACGAGCTCGTCCCGGATATCAAGCGCTTCTTCAGTGAATGTCATGAAGAACATTGTTCATGCAGGGGACGGGAAGTCGACAAGGCGCGCTCGCTACGATGTGCCTGTGACTGAGCGCAAGCAGATCGATTCCTGGTTGTCGGACATGGACGGCGTCCTCGTGCACGAGGGGCGGCCGGTCCCCGGGGCGGACGAGTTCATCAAGCGGCTCAGCGAGTCCGGCAAGCGGTTCCGGGTCCTGACGAACAACTCGATCTACACTCCGCGCGACCTGTCGGTGCGTCTGGCCGGGGCCGGCCTCGAGGTGCCCCCCGCCTCCATCTGGACCTCCGCGCTGGCCACCGCCCAGTTCCTGGACGACCAGCGCTCGGGCGGCTCGGCGTACGTGATCGGCGAGGCGGGCCTGACGACGGCGCTGCACGAGGTCGGCTACGTGCTCACCGACCTCGACCCCGACTACGTCGTGCTCGGTGAGACCCGCACCTACAGCTTCACCCAGATCACCCGGGCCATCCGCCTCATCGAGGCCGGCGCCCGCTTCATCGCCACCAACCCCGACCCCATCGGCCCCTCCACCGAGGGTTCGCTCCCGGCCTGCGGCGCCGTGGCCGCCCTCATCACCAAGGCCACCGGCGTCGCCCCCTACTTCGTCGGCAAGCCCAACCCCCGCATGATGCGCAGCGCACTCAACGAGATCGAGGGCCACAGCGAGACGACCGCCATGATCGGCGACCGCATGGACACCGACATCGTGTCGGGCATGGAGGCGGGCCTGTTCACGATCCTGGTCCTCACCGGCGTCACCCAGCGTGACGAGATCGACCGCTTCCCCTACCGCCCCTCGCTGGTGGTCGACTCGGTGGCCGACCTCATCGACCTCATCTGAACCTGACCCCTTCTGACAGGTACGGATGGCACGCTTGGGTGTCATGACCCGCGTTTACCTGGAGATCGGCCCGAAGAAGGTGTTCGCCTGCTCGCTCGACTGGCCCGGCTGGTGCCGCGTGGCCAAGGGCGAGGAGGCCGCACTGGACCTGCTCATGGAGTACGTCCCCCGCTACGGCGCGGTGGCCGCGCGGGCCGGCCTGGACTTCGCCCCTGGGGACCCGGTGGTGGTGGCGCGGATCCCCGGCAGCGACATCACGGACTTCGGTGCGCCGTACGCCGTCCCCGACCTGGATCAGGAGCCCCTGCCGGCCGAGGAGGCGGCACGCGGCGTCGCCCTGCTGCGGGCGGCCTGGGCCCTCTTCGACGAGACCGCCGCCACCTCGCCGGAGGACCTCCGTAAGGGCCCCCGCGGTGGTGGCCGCGACCTGTCGCGCATCGTCGATCACGTGCTGAACGCCGAGCGCGCCTTCGCCAGGAAGGTGGATGTCCGCCACAAGCCGTACAAGTCGCCCGGGGATCGGGACGCGATGAGAGCGGAGCTGGCCGACGTCCTGTCCCAGCCCTGGGATCCGCCCCAGACGACGGGCTGGCCGCCCCGGTACGCGCTGCGCCGCATCGCCTGGCACGTCATCGACCATCTCTGGGAGATCGAGGACCGCCGCTAGCACCGGCGAAGGCAAAGAATCGACCCCGATTTCCTCGAGCTATGGGCAAGCACAGTCACTGACTGCAACCATATGGTGACCAAAAGCGGGGCGGCCCAAAGGGATGGCCGCGTCCGATCCAGCAAATGCAAAGGTGTCACTCGCTCCCCGGCCTGAAGGCCGGGGCTTGCCCCGCTAGACGGGGCGGGCCGGAGTGACCAGACCCAGCCATCACCGATAGGGAGGTGACCTTGGTGGCTACGTTGGACACACGTCAGCAGATCCACTCCGCCGTGCTTCCTCAGCGGCGGACCCTGGAATCCGCGTCAGCAGACAGCCCCGGAGCAGGGACGAAACGGGACGCGGACGCCTTCGGGCAGCGGAGTGCCCAACATGGTCGAGGGGAGACCCGAACGGCTTCACCTGGCCGTACGGGCGTTACCCGCGCAAGCGGAGAAAAGGTCGTGAGACCGCACCCCGTGCCACCCCGCACGCTTTCTGGCCGCGGGGTGGCACGGAACTCCTTGACCCTGGTTCGCCTGACGGCGAAACGGCTCTCCCTGCTCCGCTACGCGGGAAGTTCGTTTCCTCCACGGCCTGAAGGCCGGAGTATTCACGGAGAAGAAAGTCTGATGACGTGTGGACGTACAAGCGGAGATTCTCGATTTGAAGCTCCGTGTCGAAGGCCTCGAGACGTGCGATCGCCTCACCGGCGCGGCCTCGGGGGCCGATGGCGAGCAGCAACACCTCCTGCACGAGATCAACGAACGGGCCAAGCGCCTGGAGGCGGAGATCGCCACCATGAAGGCGCAGATGGCGACGGCGCGCGCCGAGACGATCGAGCAGTTCGCGGCCGTCGACGTGGAGGTCGCGGCCATCCGGCGGGAGGTGAACGCCTGCTTCGCCGCATCGCCAGAGGAGGGCGACTACATCCCGGTGCAGATAGCCGACGAGTTCGCGACCGTCCGGTCCGAGATCGCGCAGGAGTTCAACGTGGTGCGGTCCGAGCTGCTCGACCTGGGCATCAAGGTCGATCGGCTGCTGAAGAAGGACTGCATGTGAGCCGCGGGACGGCTATCCCATCTTGCGCAGCACCACGCCGAACAGGCGTTCCGCTGCCAGGTAGCCGGCGTGGCGGGAGTCGTGCGAGCGGTCCGGATTGTCGCCCAGCACGACGAGGCGCCCGTCCGGTACCCGCGTACCCGGCGCGGTCCGCAGGGCGGGGACGGTGTCGCGCGGTATCGGGTCACCCGGCACGGCCGCGACGCGCTTGATGATCCAGCGCGGACCCGGGCTCGGCTCGGCAGGGAGCGACCCCCGTGAGCCCTTGCCGCGCGGGCCGTGCGAGTAACCGGCGAGCACGACGACCTGCCCGGCGTGCAGCGAACCAGGCGGCGTCCGCCGCACGAGCACGCGCTCGCCGGGCAGGTACGCCGGCAGCATGCTCTCCCCCTGGACGGTCACCACCAGGTACCGGCGGCGCAGCCAGGCAAGGGTGACAGCGGCACCGGCGAGGCCGATGCCGGCGAGCACGGCCGCCACGCCGGTCACCGCGACGCTCCTGCCGGTTCGGCGGCGCCCTCGGACGGGGCCGGCCCCGCGTCGTCCAGGTAACCGGCCGCCTGACGGGTGAACAGCTCGGCGTACGTGCCGCCGTCGGCCAGCAGTGCGGCATGCGTGCCCTCCTCGGCGACGACGCCGTCGGCCAGCACCACGATCCGGTCGGCGTCACGGACCGCGCCGAGGCGATGGGAGATGACCACGCTCGTGCGTCCCGACCGCAGCCTCGCGAGCCGGCTGTGCACTTCGAACTCGGCCTCCGGGTCCAGGCCGGAACTGGGTTCGTCGAGGATCATCACGTCGCGGTCGCGGCGCAGGAACGCCCTGGCGAGCGCCACCCGCTGCCATTGCCCGCCGGAGAGCAGCACTCCCGAGTCCGCTCCGTCCTGGTCATCCTCCTCATCCAGGGGAAATCCGCGGCTCAGCAGTGTGCGGTAGCCGTACGGCAGGGCCGCGACGGCGTCGTGGACGCCGGCGTCCCGCGCCGCCTGCTCGATCCGCGCCTGGTCCTGTGCGGCGGGGAGGTCACCGACCGCGATGTTGTCGGTCGCCGTCAGCTCGTACGACACGAAGTCCTGGAAGACGGCGCCGATCCGGGCGCGCAGCGTCTCCGGCGGCACGTCGCGGATGTCCACGCCGTCCCACAGGATCGCTCCGCGGGTCGGTTCGTAGAACCGGCACAGCAGCTTCACCAGCGTGCTCTTGCCGGCGCCGTTGCGCCCGACCAGCGCGACCGTCTCCCCGTTCGGAACGAACAGGTTGACGCCGCGCAGGATCCACGGATGGTCCGCGCCGTAGCGGAACCAGACGTCGCGCAGCTCGATGCCCTGGCGCAGAGGCGGCAGCGACCGGCCTTGGGCCGGCGCCGGCAGATCGGACTCGGCGGTCACGATCGCGACGTGGTGATGAAGGGTCAGCAGGTGCTCGTACGCCATCACGCCGGCCGACACCATGCTGTCCAGCGCCGCCTGCACGCCGGCGACCGCCGCCACGAACATCGCCACGTCGCCGACGCTGAGCCGCCCCTGCCCCGCCGCCAGGATCGCCCAGACGAGGCCCGCTCCTGCCACGATCGCCGAGGCGCCTGACAGACTCGCATGGATGAGGAGCTCCCGCCGATCCATCCGGCGGCGTTCGGCGTTCGCGGTGCGCAGCTCGGCCAGCATGCGAAGCCGCAAGAAGGGGCCGAGGTCGAACAGGCGGATCTCCTTGGCGGCGTCCGCGGTGGACATCAGGTGCGCGTAGAACATTTCGCGACGCTCGGCCGGTCCGATCCGCCACAACATCGTGTTCCGTTGCCGCGACATCCGCAGCTCGATGAGCAGCCCCGGCAGGGCCGAGAGCACGACCAGGACGGTGAAGGCGGAGTTGACGAGTGCCAGGGACGCGACGAAGCCGGCGACCGTCATCGCGCTGCGAGCGGCGGTGAGCGCGGTGTCCACCAGCCTGCCGGGGTTGCTCGCGCTCTGCTGGGCCAGCCGCAGCCGGTCAAGGAATGCCGGGCTCTCGAACCTGGCCAGGCCGGTGAAGCCGGAGACCGCCGCGAACAGCTCGTCCTTCGCGTGCAGCGCGGTCCTGCGATCCACCTCGGCACGCAGGTAATGTCCCGCGTGCGTCGCCGCCGCGGCGGCCGTGGTGACGACGGCGATGGCCACCGCCAGGGCGAGCAGCGTGCCGGTCTGCCGTAGTGCCACCCCGTCGAGCACGGCCTTGGTCAGCCAGGCCACGGCGATCGGGGTGGCCGAGCCCACCAGCGTGACCGCCAGGTAGGCAAGGACATGGGCGGGCGCCGACCGCCACACCATCGCGGCGGCGCGTGCCGCGCTTCTTGCCAGCCCCGGCGGCGTCGGTGCCGGCTCGCTCACGCAGGCGACCCAGCCGGCAGCCGGGAGATCTCGGGCGCCACCGCGAGCAGCTTGCCGCCCGCGGCCACCTGGAGGAACGTCGGGAACGAGTGAACGCCGAACGCGTTGCTCACAGCGCTGTCCACGATCACCTCTGCCACGGGCTTCAGAGCGCTGACCATATTCGCGGGGTCACCCGATCGGTTGTCGACCACCGCCAGCACCCGCGAGCGGTCCTGGTCCGCGGCCCACGAGGCGAAGCCGGGAAGCTTCTCATGGCAGCCGCGGCAATCGGGCGACAAGAACGCGACGACCGTCCCGTCCGGCAGGAGATCCCGGGTGAGACGGTTCCCGTCCACCGTCGTCGCCTCGAAATCACCGGCGACGTCGCCGACGGTCGGTCCCCCGCCCGGCCCGGAAGGGCCGCCCATCAGGTCGACGGCTTCGTACAGTCCGTCCAGCAGCTTGGTGTGCTCCCGTAGCCGCCGGACCACGCCGAGGGTCAACACCAGATCCACGAGGCACAATGCGCCGACGAGGGCAACGATGGCGATCAAATAGGACATGAGACAACCTTCCGTGTGAAGGGCCCGGCCGGACCGCCAGCCGGGCACCCGGTCAACGCGCGGTCACGAGCAATAGATGTAGCTCTTGCAGCCGCCGCAGCTGGAGTTGCCGTTCGGGTAGTAGCAGCAGTACTTCGCGGTGAACGCCGGGAAACTGCAGCACTGGTAGCCGCAGTCGGTAGCCCTGGCCACGGAGTGCGGCGCGATCAGCTCGAGGAGCCGGTCGGCCATTCTGGTCACGACGCGCATCAAATCGTTCCTTTCGGTCGTTCCGACGGGCCGGCGCCCGCCCGTCGCAGCCTGCGCCAGAGCTCTGAGCGATTTCTCAACGAATTCTTAACGGCCTGTCCCCGCAGCTCACGCCGGCTGTCGCAGGCGCGGGAGATCACGGATGGTGAAAGGAAACGATGCGGTCGCGGACCTTGTCCGCCTGCGCGTCGCCGAGGGCGTCGAAGAACTCCGCCGCCTGCTTCCAGGCGTCGAGCGCGGCCGCGATGTCACCCGCCCGCACGTGCGTCTCGCCCAGGCGGACCAGCGTCTCGGCGGCCGCGTGCAGGTCGTCGCAGTCGCGCAGCAGCTCCGCCGCTCTCTCGAAGCACGTCACCGCTCCCGCGAAGTCGCCTTTGAGATGCAGTACGTGGGCGACGCTGTCCCAGGCGTGCCCCTCGCCCTGGGCGTACCCGAGGTCGGCCAGGAGCCGCTGGGCCCGCCGGCAGTCGGCCAGCGCATCGTCGTACTCGCCGATCTGGGCTCGCAACCAGCCGGAGTTGTTCAACGCCCGCGCCTCTCCGACGACGTCGCCGGCCTGCTGGAACAGCTCCAGCGCGTGCAGCGCGTGGCTCAGCGCATCGCCGGGGCGCGCCTGGCTCAGCGCGACGGTCAGGCCCAGGTGGACGTGGGCCTGCAGGACCGGTTCGCCGAGGTCCCGGTGCAGCTCGACCGCCTGCTCGAAGTGCTCGACGGCCTCGCGGTCGCGGCCGAGCCTGGCATGAGCCCTGGCGATGCTGTTGTGGCAGCGGGCTTGGGCCAGCCGGTCGCCGAGCCGCCCGGCCGCGTTCAACGCCACCGCCTGAGTGCGCAGGATCTCCTCCCAGAGACCACGGCGCTGCATGAACTCCGCGAACGCCCACGCCAGCTGCCACGTGTGCCGGTCGAACCCGGCCGTGGTCGCCTCCGCCAGCAACGCCGGCAGTGCAGCCGACTCGTCGGCGTACCACCGCAGGGCCTGCGCCTCCCCGTCGAACCGCTCGACGACGGCGCCCCGCGCGGGCGGTTCCAGCCGCAGGTTGTCGCGGTGGCGGTAACACACACCGTTCGCGGCGCACGCCGAGTGCAGGTAGTAGTCCAGCAGCCGTCGTGTCGCCGCCCGCCGTACCGTCTGCCTGTCGGTGGCGCGCGCCTGCTCCGACGCGTACACGCGCAACAGGTCGTGCATGTGCAGACGGCCGGGCGCGTGGATCTCGACCAGGTTCGCCCGGTCGAGGTGCGCGGCCAGCTCCCGCGTGCGGTCCACCGGCAGCGCGGCCAGGCTCGCCGCCGCGGGCATCGACAGGTGCGGCCCGGGGTGCTGCCCCAGGCGCCGGAACAGCCGGGCCGCGGGCTCGGGCAGGTCCCGATACGAGCGCCCGAACACTCCGCGCAGGTCGATCGCGGGGTCGCTGTGGGCGAACGGCTTCAGATCCGCGTCGGCCCGCTCGAGGCCCGCGGCGACCTCCGCCAGCGGCAGATCGGTGCGCTGGGCCAGCTGGGCCGCGACGATCGCCAG
>NZ_JBFAMX010000433.1:0-8902 GCF_040659615.1 Nonomuraea sp. NPDC049784 | reverse complement strand
GCCGGCAGTAGTGGTGGCGTGCCAGCCGGAGGTGTAGTGCGACCAGCCGAGCGCGGTTCCCAACCGCGCCATCACGCCGGCGGCGGCGAGGTAGGCGCGCGCGTCGCCCCGGACTGCCAGCACCGCCGGAACGCAGATGGCGCTGATGTGGGTCGTCGACTCCACGTGCAGGTCGTCGAAGTCGAGCACGTGCGCTGCCACAGCCCATCGTGCCGTCTCCGACAGCGACGAGGCCGTTCGGACCAGGGACTCATTGCGGGCTGCGACCGCGACCGCGACCGTGTCCAGCAGGGAACGGTCCGCTAGTTCGAGGTCCTCTGCGGTGGGGCGCAGGTTTGCGGCCCAGTTCGCCAGCTCCTCGGCAATGGCCGTCACAGATCCAGCTCCTCGTGCGCGATGACTAAGCACTTAAATGTACGGCCATTTATGCAGAAAAGTGCGTCAGGAGTCAACACTCCGCTGAAAGGCGGTAGACGTACGCGTGGTGAGGTGCCGGCAGCGGCCGGGCTCCCGCGGGGTGCGCCTGGATCAGGGCTCGGAGTACGCGCGGCAGCTCTATGCGCGGTGGCGGCGGAGCCGGGTTCGGTAGGAGTACCGGTCAGGGTGGAAGTGGCTGATCGCCAGCTCGATCGGATCGCCGTCGGTGTCGAAGTACATCCGATCGATGCGCAGCAGGGGAGTGTGAAGCGCCAGGCCCAGGCTCTCCGCGACCTCAGGCGAGGCGGTCCCGATGGTGATGCTCTGTTCGGCGTCCTGGATCGGAGCCTCGAGGGCCTGGTCGAGAAGGCCGATGACGGTGATCCGGCTCACCGTTCCCGGGTCGGAGAGCTCCTTGGCCCCGTCGAGGTGTGCCGCGACGCGGGGCGGCAGATAGACGTTCGTGTGCGAGAAGGGCTCCCCCTGATGGAGTCGCAGGAAGGAGATCGTGACAACCCGGTCGTCAGACAGACGCAGCCGCCCCGCCGAGGTGGGGTCCACCGCGGCGGTGATGGGGCGCAGGACCTGCAACTGGCTGTCTGCCGACAGGGCCATGAGGTCCTCGACAGAGCCGAACTGGCGCAGGTAGCGCCCCGAGGCCGGGGTGACGAAGGTGCCCCTGCCCGGCACGCGGAACACCAGGTCCTCGGCCACCAGGTCCTGAAAGGCGCGCCGGACGGTCTGGCGGCTCACGGCGTACTGGCGCGCGATCTCGGCCTCGGTGGGCAGGGGGGTGTCCGGGGGGAAAGCGTGGCCGAGGATCTGCGTCCGGAGATCGCCCCATACGCGCCGGAACGCCGGTTCCGCCTTTGCCTCTGAGCTCACGGTGGCTCCTCCTAGGGCTGGGGTCTAGCAGGACGCATTTGTTGTATCAAATGGTGGACATTATCTTAAAGCCTCCCTGCTGGCGGCGGAGCACCCGGGACCCGCGGTCAAGATCGCTACAGTGGGCCGCATCCGTGCAGGACGCTGCATCGAGGACGCGGCAGCACTGCAAGCATGGCGCGGCGGATGCCGAATGACGGCAAACGGCCCCTTGACCAGTGGCAACCCATGGCCTTAAATGGCCCTACATATTCGCCGATTTGGTCATGACTCAACCAGGGCACGCGCGACTGGACAGACCTCATCGCTCCCCCGACGAACGCCTGCGTGTATCGGCCTTCCCCCAGCAGGGACCGATGCGTCGTCCGTGCCCACCCCCACCATCTCGTCTCATCAGCCCGGTGCGGACGCTAGGAAACGGAACACAGGGAATGGATCATTCTGCAGCACCAAATGTTTCTACCGGGCTGGCCTCCCAGCCGTATCGCGTCACCGCCAGGGACGTGAAGATCGCGACCTGGGTGTGCTTTTTCGCCTGGACCTTCGCTGTCTACGACTTCGTGTTGTTCGGCAACCTCCTTCCCACGCTGGCCGCTGACCTCGGCTGGTCATCGGCCCAGTCCACCGAGATCAACACCTGGGTGACCGCCGGCACCGCGCTCGTCGCCTTCGGCGTCGGACCCTTCGTGGACCGAGTCGGTCGCCGCAAGGGCATCATCATCGCCGTCATCGGAGCGGCCACGGCCTCGCTCCTGACCGCGCTCTCGGGCTGGGTCGCCGGCACGGTCGGCGGTGTCGGCGTCGTGCTGCTGATCCTGGTACGGGCCCTCGCCGGTCTCGGCTACGCCGAGCAGGCGATCAACGCGACCTACCTGAACGAGTTGTTCGCCGACGTTTACTCCGACCCCGCCAAGGCCCGCCGCCGCGGCTTGATCTACTCACTGGTGCAGTCGGGTTGGCCGATCGGCTCCGTGCTCGCGGCCGCGTCGATCTACCTGTTGTTCCCAATCGGCGGCTGGGCGCTGTGCTTCATCGTCGCCGTGTTCCCGGCCCTCTTCATGCTCTGGGCGGCGCGCTACCTCAAGGAGAGCCCGCAGTTCGCGGCGCGTCACCATGCGGAGAAGCTGCTGGCCGAAGGACGCGCCGAGGAGGCCAAGGCGCTCGCGGCCTCGGCCGGCGTGGACCTGACCGACCAGTCGACCCCGCTGGCGTCCGCGTTCAAGGGCGAGTCGCTGCGCTCCACCCTGGTGATCGGCGCGGCCACCCTGTTCAACTGGCTCGGCGTCCTCACTTTCGCGATCCTCGGCACTTCGCTGCTGACCGCCCAGGACGGCAAGAACATCACGTTCGACAACGCGCTGGCCATCCTGATCATCTCCAACGCGACGGCCTTCGCCGGCTACGTCTTCCATGGCTGGCTCGGTGACCGGATAGGCCGCCGCAACGCCATCGCGATCGGATGGATCATGGCAGGAGTCTCCTTCGGCGGCATGCTGCTCGCCCCTAATGGAGGCTTCGGACTGATCATCTTCCTTTACAGCGCGGGCCTGTTCTTCCTGATCGGCCCGTACTCGGCGTTGCTGTTCTTCAACGGCGAGAGCTTCCCCGTCCACACCCGTGCGACCGGCGGCTCGATCACCAACGCCGCAGGGCAGGTCGGCGCGATCCTGGGCGGTGTGCTGATCACCTGGGCCCTGGCCGCCGGCGACGGCTGGACGCATACGGCCTTCATCTTCGGCTGCCTGCCGATCGCGGCCTCGGGTCTGATCATCCTCGGCGCCCGCAACATCAACCCCCGCAAGGTACGGCTCGACTGACTCCGAGCCCCTTCCCAGCCATTCCAGTGAAACAGTCCGGTGCCGCCACGGCGCTGCTATCCAGGAGGGGATCAACATGCCCAAGGACATCAAATGCGTATTCGGCGTCGACATCGACGCCGTCGGAGGATGGCTCGGCTCGTACGGCGGCGAGGACTCGCCGTCGGACATCCAGCGCGGAATGTTCTCCGGGGAGATCGGCACGCCACGGGTGCTGAAGCTGTTCCAGAAGTACGATCTCCCGGCGACCTGGTTCATCCCCGGTCACTCGATCGAGACCTTCCCCGACTCCGTCAAGATGATCGTCGACGCCGGCCACGAGATCGGCGCGCACGGCTACTCGCACGAGAACCCGGTCGCCATGACCGCGAAGCAGGAGGAGGACGTCCTCTCCTACTGTGTCGACCTCATCGAGAAGGTCAGCGGCAGGGCCCCTCGCGGCTATGTCGCGCCCTGGTGGGAGATGTCGAACAACACCGCCTCGCTGCTGAAGAAATATGGATTCACCTACGACCACAGCCAGGGCTTCCACGACTTCATGCCGTTCTACGCCCGGGTCGGCGACTCCTGGACGAAGATCGACTACAGCCAGGAGGCCGCCACCTGGATGAACCCGCTGCGCCGCGGTGAGGTCATCGACCTGGTCGAGATCGGTGCCAACTGGTACATGGACGACCTGCCGCCGATGATGTTCATCAAGAAGTCCCCCAACAGCGCCGGCTGGGTCAACCCCCGCGATGTCGAGGCGTGGTGGAAGGACCAGTTCGACTGGGTGTACCGCGAGCAGGACTACGGTGTGTTCGCCTTCACCATCCACCCTGACGTCTCCGGGCGGCCGCAGGTGCTGCTCATGCTCGAGCGCCTGATCGAGTACATCAACGGCCACGAGGGTGTCAGCTGGGTCACCATGGAGGCGGCGGCGGACGACTTCCGCACGCGCTACCCCTTCCCCGGGCCCGAGGGCAGCCCGTTCATGCCGGGTTCCTGAACGGATGGGCGGGCCGGCTGGCACGGCCACCCGACCCGCCCCTGGCCAGGCCGGACGACGCGAAGGGTAGGCGATCTCATGTGTGTGTTGTGTTATGAGCTGGTTCCCGATGACCACTGGTCGGACGGGGTCTCGGACGCGGTGCCAGGCCGCTCGCTATACCGGCGTACCCGCATCCTGTCAGCCGTCCTCGCCCCTTACGGGCTGACGGTGTCCGATCCGGGTACCGGCCCGCACTGCGTGATCGCGAACCGCAAGGGCGCCGCAGAGGTCGCCGCCGGCCTGCCCGCGGTGTGGCAGGTGGCCCAGAATCTGAGCTCCCGGCGCATCGATGTGCTCGACCCCGTGCTGCTCGAGGCTCTGGCACCAGGTCCGTCGGGTGCGGACGCGTGACCGTCCCGCAGTCGGGTATCCCCACGCAGACCCCGTCCAGCCAGAACCGGCGCGCAGTGACGTTGCTCAGCGGCTTTCTGGGGTCGGGCAAGACGACTTTGCTGCGACGCGAGCTGTCCCGCGCCGGCGCGCACGCGCCCGCAGTGATCGTCAACGACTTCGGTCGCACGATGGTCGACGACGTCCTGCTCACCACCCGCGGGGAGCGCCCGGTCACCCTGCCGGACGGTTGCGCCTGCTGCACCCGCAAGGAGGACCTGGCCCGGGCACTGACTGACCTGCTGGACTCCGAGCAGCGCGGAGACGCGCCGCGCCGGGACCACGTCGTCATCGAGACCAGCGGGCTGGCCGACCCCGGACCCATCGCCTTCACCGTCGCCCACGACCCGGTCCTTAAGCATCACTACGCCCTCGCCCGCGTCCGCGTCACCGTCGACGCTCTGACCGGCCTGGACAGCATCGAGCTCGAGGAGGTCGCCCTCCGCCAGCTCCTGGCCGCCGACGAGGTCGTCGTCACCAAAGCCGATCTGGCCGAGCCCGACGACGTGGACCGACTGGTCCGGCGGCTGCGCGAGGTGAACCCGTCCGCGAGCGTCAGCGTCACGGCCAACGGTGAGCTGCTGCGCGCCGAGGAGGCACTGTCGGTGCGGAGAAGGCCGACCGCCCCGCCCGTGGTCCACACCGCTCACGTCACCGGCGTGTCCACCCTTGAGGTGGTGACCGACGAGCCCCTCGACTGGCAGGCCTTCTCCGTGTGGCTAAGCCTGCTGCTGCACAGCCGCGGTGGCGACGTGCTGCGGGTCAAGGGCGTGCTCGACGTCCGTGGGGTCGGGCCGGTGGCCGTCAACGGCGTTCAGCATGTCGTGCACCGACCCGAGCACCTGGGCAGCCCGGTCCCTACCGGCACGCGGCTGGTCTTCATCGTCCGCGACATCGAAATCGAGCTGCTCGAGCGCTCGTTTCACACCTTTCTCGCCATCAAATGAAAGGAAGTGACACTATGACGGTTCAGTCGGGGCTGCCCCAGGTGACGGTCTTCTCCCTCGGCGGGACGATCGCCTCGACGAACAGCCCGGGCGGCCCCGCGGCGGGGGTCAGGCCTCGGCTCGGCGCCAGAGAGCTCGTGGACTCGGTGCCCCAGTTGAGTGAGGTTGCCAAGCTGGAAACGGTGGCCTTCCGCCAGACACCGTCCGGTGATCTCAGCCTGAGCGACCTCGTCTCCCTCGCCGCGGAGATCACAAAACGCTTCGACACCGGCGACATGGGTGTGGTCGTCACCCAGGGCACGGACACCATCGAGGAGACCTCCTTCGCCCTTGACCTGCTGGTGCGCGGCCCGCGACCCGTCGTCGTGACCGGAGCCATGCGCAACCCCACTCTCGCCGGCCCCGACGGCCCCGCCAACCTGCTCGCCGCAGTGCAGGTGGCGGCGTCCCCGCAGGCCGCCGGGCTCGGCACTCTGGTCGTGTTCAACGACGAGATCCACGCGGCCCGATTCGTGCGCAAGACACACACGTCCAGTCCCGCGACGTTCCGCTCCCTGACTGCCGGCCCGCTCGGCTGGATGGTTGAAGGTCGCCCCCGTATCGCCTTCCGTGCTCCTGCGCTGCAGGGCACGCCCACCGGTGTGGGCGAGGACGTGCCCGCGGTGGCACTGCTGAAGTCCACCCTCGGCGACGACTTCCGCCTGGTCGAGCAGGTGGAGGCGCTCGGGTACGCCGGCCTGGTCGTCGAGTCCTTCGGCGGCGGCCACGTGCCCGCCCGCGTCGTCCCGGTGCTCGAGCGGCTGGCCCGGCGCCTGCCCGTCGTTCTGGCCTCGCGCACCGGCGGCGGCGAGCTGTTGCGGGAGACGTACGGCTTCCCCGGCTCCGAGCGGGACCTGCTCTCCCGTGGGCTCATCCCGTCGGGATTCCTGGACGGCCTGAAGGCTCGCATACTGCTGAGCCTGCTCCTGGCGGCAGGGGCCGGCCCGGCCGACGCCCGGAACGCCTTCGAGCAGCTCAACATGTCCGTCTCCGCGCCTATTGATGCCCGAGCAGGCAGCTGACCGTTCGGGCCCGACACCTGCCACCACCGGAGGTCAACATGACATCACCGATCCCATCCGGCCTTTCCGGCCGGGTCGCCATCATCACCGGTGCCGCCAGCGGCATCGGCCGCGCCCTGGCCGTGGCCTACGCCTCCCACGGAGTACGAACCGTGGTGGGCGCCTACCCCGGCGACCCGCACGACCCCGCCGAGACCGTCCGCCTGGTCGAGGAGGCCGGGGGCACGTGCGTCGTGCACGCGGTGGACGTGCGCGACGCCTCGCAGGTCGAGGCGTTCGCGCAGCGTGCGATCGACGAGTGGGGCCGCCTCGACATCGCGGTGGCCAACGCGGGCGTGCTGCGCAAGGCCGCGCTCGCGGAACTCACCGACGACGCCTGGGATGACATGCTGCAGGTCGACCTGACAGGTGTGCTGCGCACCTTCCGGTCCGCGGCCGCGCGCATAGGGGGTGACGGCGCGATGGTCGCCGTCTCCTCGATCGCCGGTGGTGTGTACGGCTGGGGGGAGCACGCACATTACGCCGCGGCCAAGGCGGGAGTGGTCGGCTTTTGCCGCAGCCTTGCTGTGGAGCTCGCCTCCCGCCGAATCCGAGTGAATGCCGTGATTCCCGGGCTCATCGTCACCCCGCAGTCTTCCGATCCGGTGAACTCGTTGGGCCCGGAGGGGCTGGCCCGCGCGGGAGAGGACATTCCCTGGGGACGGGTCGGACGGCCCGAGGAGGTCGCCTCGGTCATCCGGTTCCTCACTTCCGACGACGCGGGTTACGTCACCGGTCAGGCGTTCGTCGTCGACGGCGGGCTCACTGCGCGCATGCCTGATTGAGACGAACACATAGGTCGGTAAGAAGTGAAAGAGGATCTCATGCCGGTTCTTGCAGGCAGGACAGCGTTCATCACCGGAGGCGCGAGCGGGATAGGCCGCGCGATCGTCGGCGCCTACGTTCGTGAAGGAGCCGAGGTCATCGTCGCCGACCGCGACGCCGAGCTGGCGGCCAAGGTCTCCACGGAGGCCGGAGCGGCAGGCCATGTCGCCGTCGACGTGAGCGACGAAACGGCTGTGGCCGCCGCCGTCGAAGCCGCGATGGCACGGCTGGGCAGGATCGACGTTCTCGTCAACTCCGCCGGAATACTGACCGAGGCGCCGCTGGCCGAGATGAGCCTCAAGATGTGGACGGAGACGATCGCGATAGATCTCACCGGAGTCTTCCTGTGCTGCCGCCACGTCGTCCCCCATATGGTCGAGCGGCGGTGGGGCCGCGTCATCAACGTCGCCTCCCAGCTCGGCATCAAGGGAGGGCGCTCGCTCACCCACTACGCCGCCGCCAAAGCCGGTGTCATCGGCTTCACCAAGTCCCTCGCCTTGGAGGTCGCCGAACACAACGTGCTGGTCAACGCGATCGCCCCGGGCCCTGTCGAGACCCCGCTCGTGGCCGGCATCACAGAGGAGTGGAAGGCCGCCAAGCGCGCCGAGCTCCCTCTGGGCCGGTTCGGCCGGCCGGAGGAGGTCGCACCCACTGCGGTCCTGCTGGCGAGCGAACCCGGCGGCAATCTCTACGTCGGGCAGACCCTGGGCCCCAACTCCGGGGACGTCATGCCCTGACGTCCGCCGTACAGCATGCCGCGCCGATACGATCTCCCTGGTGCGGCTCCCGCGGGCGGCGAGGTCGTGGCCCGCGTACGAGTCGATCTCGCCGTAGGACACGGGCGTTGTCCGGTGGAGCCGGGTCATGCGGGTGCCGGGAACTATGTCGTCGGCTCTGACCTGCGGCTGCACGGGAGAGTGGGTCTGAGCGTCCGCTACGGTGCGGTGTGCGCCTGGGGCCCTGTCAGTGTCTCTGGCGCGACGTCTGGTAGGCGATGCGGCGCTGGCACTGGTCCGCGAAGAACCCTGGGACCCCGCACAACAGCGATGGCGGCACCGAAACCGGGCGACCTGATGCGTGTCGCTAGATCTGATCAGCGCCTCCGCGGGGGAGTGGGCGTTGCTTTGCGGCTATCCCCGCGACGTCTGTGGCGAGCTGATGATCACTGCCGCTACGTTCTGATCTGGTGACCTGGGCCGCCGCCTCGGCCAGGGTGGCTACCCGATGAGGGCCTGGGTGCCGAGTACGGTCAGCAGTGCGAGGCGTTCGGCGTCCTCGGTGCCGGGCTCGGCCGTGTAGAGCATGATGCGCAGGTCGCTGCCCGCGACTGTGAGTACGTCGCAGTCCAGCGTGAGGGGCCCCACGTGCGGATGATCAATGGTCTTGCGGGCGGCCTCGTGGTGGCCGACGGCGCCGGAGTCCCACAGCTCGGCGAACCGGTCACTGCCGCCCCGCAGTTCCGCGACCAGCCGCCGTAGCCGGTGGTCGTTG
>NZ_JBFAMX010000432.1:0-8911 GCF_040659615.1 Nonomuraea sp. NPDC049784 | reverse complement strand
CGCCCACTGCGCGACGGTCAAATCACCCCGACCCACACAAAGATCGTCTCGGAAGTGGACCACCCAGGTGATCCACTTCTGAAACAGGCCCTAGATCCGGGGCGGTTCAGTCGCCGGTGGGAGGAGAGATCAGATCTACTCCCCCGCGTGCTTCGCCAGGTACTCTCGCGAGCGTTGTGCGGCGCTGCGTGCGATGCCCTGGGACAGGCCCGTGTGGGCCGCGGGGTCGAGCAGCTTTCGCAACTGGGCTTCGTCGATCTGATCAGTGACCCACCGGTCGTTGCGCAGCACGTCGAGGAAATCCTGACCCGTCGTCGCCGCCTTCATCGCGTCCTGATAGACGATTTCATGCGCGCGGTCGCGGCCGATCGCCTCACCCAAGGCGAGCATGACGGCCTCCGAGGAGATGAGGTTGCCGCTGCGGCCCAGGTTCTCGCGCATCCGGTCCGGATAGATCTCCAGGCCGGACACGATGTGGCGCAGTCGAACCAGCAGATCTCCCATGGAGACCAGCGACCGCTCCAGGATGTCCGTCATCGAGGCGGTGGCCGCGCCATCGGCCTCGTGCGGGTGGATGAGGGCAGCCACCGCCATCGGCGCGAGGGCGCGAATCTCGGCGGAGAGGCTGAGCACGTCGTAGGTCAGCTTCGGGTTACGCTTGTGAGGCATCGTCGAACTGCCCACCGAGCCCGCCGGCACAGGCTCGCTGACCTCGCCGAATTCAGTCTGCATGAGCGTCGCGACATCGAGACACACCCGGGCCGCGGACGCTGACGCAACGGCCAACGCCGACACGTACGCCGCGAACGGGTCGAGGATTGCCCGCGACGGCACCGCCATCGGCTCCAGTTCCAGATCCCGGGCGATGAGTTCCTGGACTTCCGGACCCCGCTCGCCGAGTGAGGCGAAAGTCCCCACGGCGCCGCCCATCATCACCGTCAGGCATGGTCGAACTGCTGTCCCGTTGCGCTGGTGCGCGCGGACGAGATCGTCCAGCCAGGTGGCCGCTTTGAACCCGAAGGTGATCGGTACGGCATGCTGGCCGTGGGTCCTCCCCGCCATGAGCGTGTCCGCGCTCCGCTCGGCGAGGTCCGCGACAGCGGCGATGACCTCGGCGAGAAGGCGGGAGGTGATAGCGTGCGCCCGCTTCAGCAGGACCGCGTGGCCGGTCTGCATGACGTTCTGAGACGTGGCGCCCCAGTGGACGTAGCCACCGGCCGTGGGGCCGGCCACCCGGGCCAACTCGGAGATCAGCGGCATCAAGGGATGACCCTGGTCAGCCAGGGCGCGGCGGACCCGCTCCAGATCGAGCCGGGCCAGGTGTGCCGCGGTTTCGATGGCCGCGGCCGCTCGGGTCGGGACTATCCCGACCTGCGCCTCGGCCCGGGCCAGCGCGGCTTCGACGTCGAGCCAGGCCTGCCAGACGCTCTCGGTCGTGAAGAGCGCCCGGATTCCCGCATCGGGCACGCTGTAGTCGGTGAAGCGCGTCGCCCGGCCTGCCACGTCGGCGATCGTTCTCACGGTCGTCCGTCGGGCGTCGGTTGCGCTACCCGTCGTCACGTCCTCACACCCCCTGGGCGGCCGCCAGTGCGCCACCCCGAATCGGCGACTTGCGGGAGCGCCGCTGCCGGCGCCCGCGCTCCAGTCGATTGGACAGGACGAGAATGGCGAAGATCAGGACGATCTGGAGCGTGCCATACGCCGCGGCAGTCCCGAACTCCGCTGAATAGATCCGCTGGTAGATCGCCACCGACATCGGTGGCAGGCCCGCCGGATACACGATCACGGAGGCGACGTACTCGCCCACGCCGTCGACGAAGGCGAGGAGAGCGCCAGTGAGAATCCCCTTGAAGATCAGGGGGAAAACCACGGTTCGCAAGGCCCGTAGGGGAGAGGCGCCCAGTGACTGCGCCGCCTCGTCGATGGAGGTGTCGAGCTGAGCGATCGAGGCGCTCGTGGATCGGAACACCAGCGGCACGTATCGGACGAAGTAGGCCACCGGCAGGATCGCGATCGACCCGACCAGCGCGATCCCCAGGTTCCACGGCGAAGGTCCGTTGAAGGCGGTCACCAGGTTGATGCCGATGACCGTGCCGGGCAGCGCCCACGGCAGCATCACCGCGATATCGAGGAGCGACTTGCCGCGGCCCGGCCAACGCGCCACGATCCAGGCTGCGGCGGCTCCGATCACGATGGCCACGGCCGTCGCGATGAGGCTCGTCTGGACACTCACGTTGATCGGAAGCAGACTGGCCGGGTCGGTGAAGATCCGAGCGTAGTTGTCGAGCGTGTACTCCTCGGGAAGGACCTGGACGGTCCAGGAGGTGTCGACGGAAAAGGACACCAGGACGATGACGGCGATCGGCGCCAGCAGAACGAGACTCAGCACGAGGCTGCCGACGAGGGCGAAGGCCGACCCGAGGCCCCTGGTCCTGGTCCGCGACCGCTGGATGCCCTTGGACAGGCTGCGATGGATACGCCGGCTCTGGTACCAGCGCATGAGCAAAAGGAAGAGGATCGAAACTGCGGCGAGGACCGTCGACTGAGCGGCCGCCAGCTCGTACAGGCCGCTGGTGCGGGTCGCGACGATCTGCATCGTGAGGGTCTGGACGTTGTAGAGCTGGGGTGCCGTGAACGAGGCCATCGACGTCATGAACGTCAGCAGCCCGCCCGAAACCAGCGCCGGGGTGAGCATCGGCAGCACGACCGTCGCCCAGACTTTCCACTTCGGCGCACCGAGGCTGGACGCCGCCTCTTCAATGGAGGAGTCCATGCCCGACAACCCGGCCGAGACGGAAAGGTAGAAGTACGGGTACATCGTGAAGGTGTGCACGAGCAGGACGCCGGCGACACCGGTGACAGCCAGATGAGCCGCACCGCTTGCCAGGAGTTGCTGCGCCGCTCTCGGCACGATGCCCGTCTCGCTGAAGAGCAGGACGAAGGAGACCGCGCCAATGAGCGGAGGCAACGCCATGGGGAGTACCGCGAACACTTCGAGCGCGCGGCGACCTGGGAAGTCGAATCGGGTCAACAGGACCGCCAGCAACGTGCCGACCACACCGCACAGCAGGACGGATCCCACCGAAATGCCGACGGAGAGCAGGAGTGCCGTTCGCGTGCCGCCCGATGAGAGAAACGTCGAGTAGTTGTCGACGAATCCGGCGCCGCCGGAGCTTGTCATCGCCGTCTGCACCATCGGAATCACGATGAAGAAGGCGATGACGAGGAAGATGGGCACCGCCAGCGCGTAGATGAACTTGTCGTGAGCGGTCAGCCACCGACGGCGTCCTGGGCCTTTCGCGGCCGACTGGCCGATTGTCGACTGGGCCTCGTCGCGCGGCGACGGGTCGAGGTGGGTAGTCGTCATGCTGGTATCAACCAGGTGTTGCGCTCGTCGACGGCGAGACCTACTCGCGCGCCTTGATCAGGTACGGGGGTCCGGTCCGGTGCCGACACGACCACGTGGGTGCCGTCGACGTCGATGTCCACCGTCACGGTTGCGCCCATGTACTCGACCTGGGTCACGACGCCCCCCAACTGCGCCTCCACCTCCGAACTCAGTCGGATGGCTTCCGGGCGCACCGCAAGCTCCGCCGGAGCACCGTTGGAGACGGCCATGTGGGGAGACCGAGGAACGGCGATGGTGCCACCCCCGAGAGAGACGGTGGCGGATTCGGAACCCGCCTCGACGACGGTGACCGGCAGGACGTTGCTTCGACCGATGAACCGGGCCACGAATGACGTCGCGGGCTCACGATAGATCCGGCGCGGCGTGTCGATCTGGTGTGCTTTCCCGTCGGCGAGCACCGCGATCCGGTCGCTCATCGCCATCGCCTCCGCCTGGTCGTGTGTGACGTAGACAGCGGTCGTTTCTGCCTTCTTCTGTACCTCGCGGATCTGCATCCGGGTCTCTTCACGCAGCTTGGCGTCCAGATTCGACAGGGGCTCGTCGAGCAGGAGCAGTGCCGGTTCGATGACGACCGCCCGGGCGAGCGCGACTCGCTGCTGCTGACCGCCGGAGAGTTGATCGATGCGGCGGTCAGCCATGCTCTGCAGACCCACCATCGACAGGGCAGCGTCCACCCGTGCGGCGCGGTCGCCGCGGGCGACCCTGCGCACCTTGAGGCCGTACGCCACGTTGTCCGCGACCGACATGTGCGGGAACAGTGCGTAGTTCTGGAACACCATGCCGACCCCGCGCTTGTGGGGCGGCAGATTCGTGACGTCACGGTCTCCGAACCGGATGGATCCGGTCGTGGGCGCCACGAATCCGGCCACCATTCGCAACATGGTCGACTTGCCACAGCCCGATGGGCCGAGGAGGGTGAAGAACTCGCCGGCCTGGATCGTCAGATCCACTGAGATCGTGGGCTCGGTGTCGGGTGCGGTCAGGTAGGTCTTACTCACCTTGTCGAGGTGGATCGGCAGCATGTGCGCTCCTCTGACGGTTCGAGAATGGTCAGCCGCGGTTCTTCACGTTCTCAAGCCAGTAGTTGATCCACGTCGCCTCGTTCGCGGCCACGACCTTGCGATCGACGTTCAGTTCCGTGAACTTGAGGCCCGCCAGCCAGTCGGGCTCCTGGCTGATCTTGATCGTGGGGATCTGGAAGGCGTTCTGGGCCAGCCAGGTCTGCGTCTTCTCCGAGAGGACGAAGTTGGCGAACGCTTCGGCGCCCGGACTGTTCGGGCCGTGGTTGACCTTGGCGATGCCGTCGAGGTTGATCGGGACGCCGGAGGCCGGAACCTTGAGCGAGAAGGGGGCACCTTTGGCTGCCTGAGCGAGGATGTCCTGCTGGTTCCAGATCGTCTGGGCCGCTTCCTGTCGCTGCAGCCGCAGGTAGAGATCCTGAGGGTTCGCCGCGTAGTCCTTGGTGTTCGCGTCCAGCGTCCGAAGGAACGCATATCCCTCGTCCGGCTTACCGGTCTTCTGGTACTGCTGGGAGATGAGCGCGGTGAAGACGCTACGCATCGTGCCCGAGGGCGCCACATCGCGGATGATGATCTTGTTCTTGTACTTCGGCGACGCCAGGTCAGCCCAGTCGTTGGGGAGGTCGCCTTCCTTGATCATGTCGTGGTTGTAGGCGATGAGCTGCAGCTGTCGCTGCTCGGCGAGCCACGTGTCCTTCGACCCGTGGTACTGGTTGGGGACGCGGCCGAGGATGTCGCTCGAGAAGGGCGTGAGGAGGTCCTTGGCTGCGGCCTGCTCGAACTGCTGCGGCGTACCGCCCCACCACACGTCAGCCTGCGGGTGGCTCTTCTCGGCGTTTACCCGGTCGGCGACCTCCTGCCCGCCCAGGGTCAGCAGCTGCACCTGGTATTCCGGGTGGGCCTTTTCAAATTCGGCGACGACATAGCTGGTGATGTTGCTCGGACGCGGCGAGTAGACCGTCACGACGCTCTTCCCGCCCTTGTCCGACCCAGAAGACAAGCCGCACCCTGTCATCGCAAGTCCGACGGCCGCAACCATCACCGCCACGGCGACTGCCCGCGCTGTTCGCTTCACGCCCTGCCTCCCTCTACGCCGCTGGGCCCGGACGGCCGTCCGGGGCGGGGTGATGGATCGATTCACCAACGGTGATGGAGAAAACCAGGTAGGGCGACTGTGTGTCAAGAGTTTTGCGTCCGTGTGATCCGGAGATAACCCCCGGGTGTGTATGAGGTAACTCTTAGTCACGGAGGGGGCCGCAGCCCGCTACTCCGGCTCCGAGTGCTCGCCGCACGACTCGCGGACGATCAACCGCGGGGGCTCCACGTGTGAACGCACCGTCTCTTCGGCGCCCGAGATGACCGCGAAAAGCGCCTCAGCGGCGGCCTCACCGAGGCGACGACCGTTGGTCGCGACGCTGGTGAGCGCCGGCACCCAGGCCTGCGCCGCGGAGACATCGTCATAACCGATGACCCGTGTTTCCCCGACCCGGCCGGCATCATGCAGGGCGCGTTCGAGACCCATGGCCACGGTGTCGTTGTGACACATGATGCCCTGCGGCAACTCGCCGGCGACAAGGGTGCGTCCGATCGCCAGCCCGGCCTCGACCGTGGACGCGGACGGACTGTCAGTGAGGCCGATCTCGGCGTTCGACTCGCCAATCGCGAGCCGTACCCCCTCAAGGCGGTCGATTCGCGCGACGCCCAGCTCAGGTCCACCCACATAGGCGATGGATCGGCACTGATGGGACTGGATCAGGTGGCTCGCCGCCAAATAGCCTCCCCGCACTTCGTCGGAGCCCACATAGGGCTCCGCGAATCCAGCGATGTAGCGGGTCAGAAAGACGGTTGGCGCACCCCACGAGTGAATGTGGTCGATCAGACCCGCGCCACTGCCGGTCGCCGGGATGATCGCAAGTGCCGCCACCTGATGCTCACGAAGCATCCGCACGGCGCGCGCCTGGTGATCGACGTTGTCTCGGGTCGACACCATCAGTGACATGTACCCGGACGTGGTGAGGGTCGACTCTAGCCCAATCAGCACCTCGCCGAAGAAAAGCCGGTCGATGTTAGGCACCACGACGCCGACGGTCCGGGCGGTCTGGCGGCGAAGGGAGGCAGCTCCCTGGTGGTAGACATACCCGAGTGCTTCCATCGAGGCGAACACCCGCTGGCGGGTGGCTGTGGAGACGCGTCCCGTACCCGTGATGACATATGAGGCTGTTGCGCGCGACACTCCGGCGTGCCGAGCGACATCCATCAAGGTCACCCGCCCTGTCATGGAAGCAAACCCTAGCAGGGGATCCCGATCACGATAAATGGTCGAGCAGAACCCGTTGTCGGTGAGCGCGAGCAGCACCGGGAAGGCGTAGAGGTCGGGCACCTGACCGCCGCGCAGCTCGGTCAGGAGTACCTCGTCGTCGAGACCACTTCCATAACCGCGATCACGCACCAGCGGGGCAGGCCAAGGAAATGGGTGAGGTCATAGATCGTGATGACGCCCGGCACCAGCTCGGCCCACTCGGGCAGCTCCCGGCGTGGACGACACTCGCGGAGGGGGCGTTCGACCACCGTGATCCCGGTCGCCTGCAGCACCCGCAGCACCGTCGAATCCGAGGCGTAAAACGCCTCCAGCCGCGAACCGCGATGGGCGCGCTTGCGGTGCGAGCGGTCGATCTCCAGCCACTGTTCGGCAATCTTGACGATCGCCTCGCGTCCCTATGGCAGCAGCGCATGCAGGGCGACCTCGAGACCCGGCTTGGCGTCGTCCAGGAGGCCGAGCACGGCGCGGGGCTGCCAGCGCACTGGACACGGGCCTGGCCTCGGTCAAAAGCGCGCTGCAGCCGGCCAGATCGGCGCTACGCGAGCACCTGCCACTCGACCGTTCCCAGTGGGTGCACGCGCCCGAGACGACCAGGCAGGAGCAGGCGATCGTGCGCCGTTACATGCTGGTCGCCGAACGAGCCGACCTGGCCATGATGGCCGAGTTGCTGGCCGAGGACGCGGTGCTCACGATGCCGCCCAACCCGCTGTGGTTCACCGGAAGACAGGACATCCTGACCTTCGTCGCCCCCTCCTTCGACCCCGGCTCCCCCGCCTACCTCGGCCGCTGGCGGCACCTGCCGACACAGGCGAACGGACGACCCGCTCTAGCAGGCTACGTGCAGCGCCCTGGCACGACGGTGTACCGCGCGCAAAACCTAGACGTGCTGCGGACCTCAGGAGACCGGATCGTTGAGATCACCACCTTCGAGCCCCACCTGCTCGCCGCGTTCGGCCTGCCCATGACGCTCCGGCAGCGATGAGTCGTGCGGGTCTGCTGCTGAAGGCCAAGCCGTCGCGCGTCCTTGGGTTCGGGGAGGTTCGCGAAGCGCACCGCGTGATGGAGGCCAACCAGGCCAAGGGCAAGATGGTCGTCGTCAACGCCTGAACGGCGAGTTCTCGTACGCGGGCCGGTGAAGGCGGTCCCGAGCCCGGCGGAGCTTCCAGATGACGGTTGATGCCATCCTTCCCGCCGTCGGTGGCCGCATTCCATGATCACCTGGAGGCGGTCGCCGCAACCGATAGAGCGCAAAGCGACATTCTGCGCGAAATCCCCTCATGTGCCCTCATTATGATGATTACTTGATTACCTCGTCCGAGGAGGAAACTTGATCGTTGAGTACATCCGCTACCGCGTTCCCGCCGCGGCGGAGAAGTTCGAGGCCGCCTACCGGCGAGCCGTCGTGCCCCTGGGCAAGGCGCCCCAGTGCCTGGACTACGAGCTGTCGCGATGCGTCGACGAGCCCGAGTGCTACATCCTGCGGATCGTCTGGACCTCGGCCGACGACCACATGGTGGGCTTCCGGAACAGTGCCCACTTCGCCGAGTTCTTCGCAGAGATCAAGCCGTACGTCTCCAACATCGAGGAAATGCGGCACTACGAGCAGACCATCGTCAGGACCGAACCGACCCTGTTCGACTGGGCAGGCGGAGCGGCGGCGTTCGAACGGCTCACCGAGGTGTTCTACTGCCACGTGGTCGCCGACGACCTGATCGGCCCCCTGTTCGCGCACATGAGCCCCGACCATCCGAAGCACGTCTCCATTTGGCTGTCGGAGGTCTTCGGCGGCCCCGACCGCTACACCCGCGAGCTTGGCGGCTATCCCCGGATGCTCGCCCACCATCTCGGCAAGCATATCCGCGAGGACCAGCGCCGCCGGTGGGTATCCCTGCTCATGGACGCGGCCGACGAGGTGGGGCTGCCGGGCGACCCAGAGTTCCGGGCGGCCTTCTTCGGTTACATCGAGTGGGGGACCCGCATCGCGGTGCAGAACTCCCAGCCGGGCGCGACCCCGCCGCCCCAGGCGCCGGTACCGCGCTGGGGCTGGGGAGTCGCCCCGCCGTACCAGCCCTGGCCACTGCGACCCCCACCAGCCTCGGACGCACGGTCCTACACCAGCAGAGGTCCCCCTTCTCCCGAAGTTACGGGGGCAATTTGCCGAGT
>NZ_JBFAMX010000431.1:0-8931 GCF_040659615.1 Nonomuraea sp. NPDC049784 | reverse complement strand
CGGGCGAAGGCCCGTGCCGCCGCGCCGCCGATCGAGCCGCCTCCGCCGTAGACCACGGCGACCTTGTCCTGGAGAAGCATGGTATTCAACCTTTCGGTTTATCAACCTGTAGGTTGAATTTACCTCAACGGCCGGCGCCCTGTGAAGCCCAATTCCGTACGGTGGTACCAGCCGAGCTCCCGCTCGCCCTCGATCCAGCAGAGCCGTACCGACACCCCATCCAGCACGGCGGGGAAGTCGATCAGCACCGGCGCGATGCCCTTGACCTCGATGCCCCGTTCGATCCAGCCGCTGAGGATCTCCTCGATGCGGGCCTGCAGCCCCTTGACCTCCGGGAGGCCGCCGAGCGGGGATCCGCCTCCCGTCCGCCGGTCGTACTCGATCTCGGCCAGGTCGGCGCGGGCGGCGATCACCACGCGGACGTCCTCGACGACCTCCGGGAGCAGCGCGCGGGCCTCGTCAACGGTGAAGATCCGATCCATGCGCCAAACGTTACGGCGCGTACGCCTCGATGAGCAGCCGTTCGGCGTGGTCGAGGTAGTCGGCCAGGTACGCGGCGGCCTTCTCCGGCCGGCCCGACTCGATGAGGCCGAGCAGCGTGCGATTGCGGTCGACGAACGGCTCGTGGAACGCCCGCGGATTCTCCATCACGTGGAAGACCAGCCGCAGCTCGGCCAGCAGCTGGCGCATGGCCTCGTCGATCCTGGGACTTCCGTTCAGCGAGACGAGCGCCTGGTGGAAGCGGATGTTGGCGGTGCCGACGCCCTGCCAGTCGTCCTGCGCGGCGGCCCGCTCGGCGTCGAGCACGGCCTCCTTGATCACGGCCAGCGCCTCCGGGGCGGGGCTGAGGCGCACCGCGGCCCCTTCGAGCACGCGGCGCACGCGGTAGAGATCGGCGACGTCCTCGGCGGACGGGAGCCGGACGAACACGCCCCTGTTGAGCTTGTGGTCGAGCAGCCGCTCGTGGCCGAGCAGCCGGAACGCCTCGCGCAGTGTGTTGCGCGACACGTCGAGCCCCTCCGAGATCGACTCCTCCGACAGCCGCTGCCCCGGGCGGAAGAAGCCCTCGCTGATGCGGTCGCGCAGGATGTCGGCCACCCGCTCGGCGGTGCTGCTGCGGCCCAGCCGGGGGCGGTCCTGGGCGAGGCCGGCAACCACGTTATCCACATTAAGCAGCGAATCATGGAGCGAACCTCTTGTCGAATTGTTCAACGATTCTTATGTTGATAAGAACCCCCTAGACGAAATCGAGGAGCGATCGAATGACAGGCTCCGCGCAACAGACCCGGCGGGTGATCCTCGCCAGCCTGATCGGCACGTCGCTGGAGTGGTACGACTTCTTCCTCTACACCACGGCCGCGACCCTGGTCTTCCCCAAGCTCTTCTTCCCCTCGCTCGACCCGTTCAACGCGACGCTGGCGTCGCTGACCACCAACGCCGTCGCGTTCGTCGCCCGGCCGCTCGGCGGCATCGTGTTCGGACACTTCGGCGACCGGGCGGGCCGCAAGACCGTGCTGGTCGTGACGCTCCTGGTGATGGGCGTCTCGACGTTCCTCATCGGCGTGCTGCCCGGCTACGCGAGCGTGGGCGTGGCGGCACCGATCCTGCTGGCGCTGCTCAGGTTCGTGCAGGGACTGGGACTCGGCGGCGAGTGGGGCGGCGCGGTGATCATGTCGCTCGAGCACGGCGACGGGCGGCGGCGCGGCTTCAACGCCAGCTGGCCGCAGGTCGGGGTGCCCGCGGGTTACGTGCTGGCCACCGGGATGCTCACGGTGCTGTCGTCCACGCTGTCCGACGCGGCATTCCTGTCGTGGGGCTGGCGGGTGCCGTTCCTGCTGTCGGGCGTGCTGGTGTTCGTGGGCCTGTGGGTGCGGCTCAGGATCACCGAGTCGCCGCTGTTCGCCGAGGTCGAGCAGCACGGGGCCAAGGCCAGGATGCCGCTGCTGGAGGTGCTGCGCACGCACCCGCGGGCCCTGCTGTCGGCCTTCACCGCGCGGATCGGGGTGGACGTGGCCTTCTACACGTTCACGGCGTACATCATCGTCTACCTCACGGGGCAGTTGCACCTGCCGCGCTCGTACGCGCTGAACGCCGTGCTGATCGGGTCGGCGCTGCAGCTCGCGCTGATCCCGCTGGCCGGCGCGCTGTCCGACCGGTTCGGGCGGCGGCCGGTCTACTTCGCGGGCGTGGCGGGCGCGGCGGTGTGGGCGTTCGCCTTCTTCCCGCTGCTCGACAGCAAGTCGTTCCCGCTGATCGCGCTGGCCGCCGTCGTGGCGCTGGTCACCCACGCCGCGATGTACGGGCCGCAGGCGGCGTTCATCGCCGAGCTGTTCAGCACGCGCCTGCGCTACAGCGGCGCCTCCATGGGTTACCAGGTGGCCGGCATCGTCGGCGGCGCGCTGGCCCCGATCATCGCGCTCAGCCTGTTCAGCACGTACAAGACCACGGTCGCGGTGTCGATCTACGTGGTCGTCGCCCTGGCGGTCACGGCCGTCGGCCTGGCCATCGCCCCGGAGACCCGCGACCTCGACCTCGCCGCCGCACCCGAGGCCAAGGTCTCGCTGCCCGGCCAAGTGGGACCGTTCGCCTGAACCGCCGTTCGCCTGAACCGCCGCGAAAGCCGCGGGCGGCGGCTGCCGACGCCGCCCGCGCGGAAGGGTCCTGATGAGAATCGCCCTGATCGTCGTCGCCGCGCTCATCGCCGTCCCCCTGCTCATCGGGGGCGTGGGAGGACTGGAGAGCACGGGCGGCGGTGAGGTGGCCGTCATCCGCGACGGCGCAGTACGCCAGGTGATCGACCGTTCTTAAGGACTGAGCATGAGTTGCGCATGCTCGGCCGAACGCTCCGGACGGTGTTGAGCGTTCTGGTCGCCCGCGTTCGTGCCGCGTCCGGCGCCGGCGGATCGTGTCCGTGGTCCGGGGATGCGGGGGCGGGGTCCCTCACGCCCGCGGGCTTCCGTTGCGGCCTGGATGGTCCGATGCCCCTGTCCATCGCTCCGGTGGGCAGGGGGCGGTGCCGTCCGACGCCGGATCGGATGCCCTTGGGCGCGTCTGCCAATCGCCACGGCGGCTGCGTCGTGGCGCGTGATTGTACGAGTCTTTGTGGTGAGGGGTTTTTGCCAGTGCTGGGCGCCCCACTTGGAGGTGTAGGCCGGATCAGCGGCGATGATCGCGATCCCGCTCTGGTCGGCCATCGAGGTCAGCCGGGCGCGCAGCTTGCTGGTGGGCATGCCGGAGATGAGCTGGCGGAAGCGTTTGCGGCGGCCGTGCTTCTCCCGGGTCTTTTCCGTGGCGAAGTCAAGGTCTTCGATGGCGATGGCCTTCACGCCGCAGGTGCGTGCCCAGTGCAGCAGCCGGGTCAGCGCGTGGCGGACCTGGGCGTCACGGTGCTCGGCGGTGCCAGACAGGTCGTAGGAGAAGCGGCGGGGGTTGCCGATCGGGTTGCCGTGCACGTCCAGGCGCCAGGCGGCCAGGTGGTCGGCGTTGGTGTCCACCCCGATCACCCCTGCGGTGAGCGCGGCCGCCATGGGCACGGCGGGGGCTGCAGGTTGTTGCCAGGAGGCGGTGACATACCAGCGTCCGCGCGCCGCGTCCAGGTGGATGCGGTAGGCCACGGCCCGGTTGGCCTCGACCCGATCCCGCCATTCCACCCCGCGGTGGGCGAAGGCCACCCGGCAGGCCGGCACGTAGCGGCCGTGTGGCGCGTTGGCCAGGTGCGCCAGCGGCACGGGCAGCTTGATCGACACCTGGCCATCGGGGGTGATGCGGATGGTCTCGTTGCCGTAGCGTTTCCCGCTTTCGCCGTCGGCGGTCAGGAACCAGCGCTCAGCCTCCCACGCCTGCCGCCACTCGTCCTGGGTGAGTCCGGCGGCCCTCAGGTTGTGGCGAGTGTTCAGCAGGCGTTTGCCGCCCCGCACCACGCGGACCCGCCCGGCCTGATGGTCGGCCTTGCGCCGCTGCAGCCGGTCGTGCAGGAGGTGCAGGCGGCGGGATTTGGCGAACCACTCCTGCGCCGAGCGGTATCCGCTGGGCTGTTTGCGGGTTCCCTTCATCCCGACGGGGAGGGACAGTCGAAGGGTGATCGTGGCGATGGCGGCCTCAAGGTCGCGGATGTGGTCGGCCTGGCAGCGGCGGGCCAGCGCCCACTGATCGTGGGACGTTTTGGTCATGGCCCCAGCCCACCGAGCCGACGACAATGCGGTCAGCGTTCGCTTCCGCGCCGCCCAGATCTCGGCGCAGTGCCCCAGCCCATCAGCACACCGCGTTTTCAGGTCGGCAGAGGCCAGCGCACCCAGATGCGCGCCGACCAGGCGCAGCACCTTGTCGTCCTCGACGGTGAGGTGCTTGAGCCGGTCGCGGACGGCGACGCCGGAGGGGCGCGGTGCGACGAAGGCTGGAGCGATCAGTCGCAACTCAGCCATGCCGGAGGGCCTTCGGTGCCATGGCGGCGCGGCCGGTGGCGGATCGGCGCGCACGACCGGCCGGCGCTGCTGGGTGGCGGTCGAACGGGCACGCTCCCATGACTGGCACTGGCCCCCTCCCGGCTTTCACGTTGCGTGGCCATAACGATACCAAGAGTAGACCCTTCTGGATAGAACATGTGCACGACAATTGCCAGAGGATGCGCAAGGTAGCCCCACAGGCTGAGCCGGAACCCCGGGCAGAGTACGCCCGGCGCGACAGAAGCATGCGGGGGCAAGGACTGGCCGGTGCGCGTACACATCCCGTCAAGTCTGCACTGCGGCGATGACGTGACCAGAGCCAAATCATGCACCTTCATGCACATTCAACACCAACAGCTGACGTTGCCGGGCGAGGTGCAGCAGGCCGTGGACCGCTCGCTGGCCGCCTCGGCGGCCGTCTCCGAGGCTCAGGCGAAGGTCGCCCAGGCCAAGGCGGAGGCGGAGGCGGACCGGGCCAGGCAGGACGGCTACGACAAGTGCCCCGCCTGCGCCGAGATCGAGAAGCTCAAGTCGCTGCCGCAGGGCATCACGGTGTATGCCCCGGGGAACCCGCAGTCGGTCGTGGTGCCGTCGCGTTAGACCATCTGCCTCTGAAGGCGGCCATCGAGATCAGGAACACGACCTGGCCGGCGAGCGCCACGATCAGCCACGACTGCCAGCCGCCGGCCTCCACCACGATCGGGGAGACCACCAGCAGGACCACGATCATGATCCGGACGACCATGCCCCAGATGCCCAGCGCCGAGCCCTGCAGGCGGGAATCGACGTCCTCGGCGTCCTCGGAGAAGTTGGCCATCCAGGGCACGTACGCGATGCCCATGAACAGGTAGAGCAGCGCGAACACGACGGTGACGTGCGCCACCGGCACGTCGTGGCCGGCGATGGCGATGAAGTACCCCAGCGCCGCGACGGTCAGGACCGTGCCGGCGGCGGTGAACGGCTTGCGCAGCTGGATCCGGTCGGAGATCCTGCCGACGACCACCACGGCCAGGGCGTTGAGCACGATGCCCAGCGCCACGACGCGGTTGGCCGCGGCCGCGTCCATGCCGAACGCGCCGGCCAGGATGGTCTGGCCGAAAATGGCGAACGTCCAGTAGAGCACCTGCCAGCCGGTGTTGCCGAGGACGTGCGCCCACAGGTGCGGGTGCCTGAACAGCTCTCCCAGCTTGCCGTGCTGGGCCTGCTCCCCGGCCTGCACGGCCTCCTCGGACTGAAGCACCTGCGCCCGCAGCGCCGCCGACGGCTCGGCGATCTGCCAGATGATGATCCCGCACATCACCAGCGACACGACGCCCATGATGATCGCCTGAGACTGCCACGCGTTGCCGAACAGCGGCAGCGTGAAGCCCGCGATGAACGAGGCCAGGAACGACGCCCCGACCGGCCCCCACGTCCAGAACGCGAACGCCTGGGCCCGGCCCATCCGCGGTGAGAAGTCCCGCACCAGCGACGCGGTGATCGTGATGCCCGCGCCCTCGATGAACAGCATCAGGCAGCGGATCCAGAACAGCCCGGCCACCGTGTCCACGGTGGCGAGCAGGAAGTTGCAGGCGGCGGTGACGGTGAGGGTCGGCACCAGGATCGTGACCCGGCCCCACCGGTCGGACAGGATGCCGCCGAACCCGGCCGAAATCCCTCCGATCAGCACCGAAAGCGCCGCGATCTGCCCGTAGACGGTGAGCGACATCCTCAGGTCGTCCATGAGGAGGGGCAGGATGGTGGCGAGGGTGGTCTCGAAGTTGGCCACCAGGCTCGCCAGCACCGCTATCGCCAGCAGGAAGATCCGGCGGCCGCCGACCGGGTAGACACTGAGCTCGCGGACATAGAACGGCTTCATCGCCCATCCTCCGGCGGACGGTCCTGGGACTGTGTCGGCGGGGCACGGCCCTTCGACGGGCCGCGACCCCGGTCGCCGGGGCGTGCCCTGAGGGACCGGGACCCCGGTCGGTGGGATGTCGCTCTAGAACGCGTTTCTAGTTGCTCCAAGTTTTCCGTTATGTACGGATAAGTCAACGTATAGAGGGATCACGGTGTGATCTCGTTCACACCGCCTGCGTTGTGACGGAATCGCCATCGATTCGCAGAACAACAGCCCCCGAATGGGCATAAACTGCGCGCCTGTGAGCCTGCCTGTACGTGAACGTTCCCCCCGGCCGGGCGGCGGTCGCCACCGCCGTCCCGTGCCCACGTCCCTGCCGCCGGACGCCCCCGTGCTCGTGCTCGCCACCCCAGGCGACACCGCTGGCGTGGCTGAGGAGATCGCGGCCGTCGTACGCGTCGACAACCCGCAGATCGAGCTGCGGCTGACGAGCGTCACCGACCTGGCGGACTCCCTGCCCACCGGCCGCGACGCCGTCGTCGTACCCCTGCTCACCTGGGACGATCCCGTCGTCATGGCCGAGATCGGCAAGGCCGTGGCGGTCGCGGGCACCGGCGCCGTCGTCACCGAGGCGCTCGGCCCGCACCCGCTGCTGGCCGAGGCCCTGCACATCAAGCTCGCCGAGCGCGGCCTGGCCAGGGCCGACCGCGTACGCCTGCTGAACGTCTCCAGCCCCGTTGACGCCGTCATCCTCGGCACGGTGGGCGGCGAGCGCGCGGTGCACGCCGTGCAGGCCACGGCGGTGCTCCTGGCCTCCAGACTCACGCTGCCCGTCGTCGCGGCTTCCTTCGACAGCGAGCCGGGCGTCGGCGTCGCGGCCCAGCGGTTGCGCGCGGCGGGTGCCGAGCGGCTGGCCGTCGCGCCCTGCATGATCGGCCACGAGGCCCCCGCCGGCATCGTCGAGCAGGCCGCCACGGCGATCAACGCCGGGCACGCCGAGCCGCTCGGCCCCCACAGCGCCATCGCCGAACTTGTCGCGCGAGCTTACGGTAGTCAACTTGCCACTTGACAGAGGGTTGTAAAGATCACGGGACTCGCGTTACCGTCGGCGAATGCGGCGGGTGGTGTACAACGGCGAGCGGCTCGGCCTGCGTGAGGTCACGGAGGCCGACGTGCCGCCCCTGCACGCCGTCTACGGCGATCACGCGGCCACCCAGCACATGCCGTTCGGGCCGCGCACCCAGCCCGAGGTGGCGCGGCTCGTCGACCAGGCCATGGAGGCGGCCACGGCGGAGCCGCGCGTGCTCTACGTACTCGCCGTGGTCGACGCGGCCCACCGCGACGTGATCGGCGTGGTCCGCCTGCGGATCGAGGCCGACCATCCCCACAGCGCGGAGATCGGCTTCGGCCTCCACCCCCACCAGTGGGGCCGCGGGATCGGCACCGACCTCGTGCGGTTACTCCTGGCGTTCGGGTTCAAGGAGCTCGGGCTGCACCGCGTCTGGGGCGCCCGCTCCCCGGCCAACCTCCCCGCCCAGCTGGCCATGCTGACCGCCGGGATGGTGGAGGAGGGCCGGATCCGGCACCACGTGCACACGCCGCACGGGTGGCGCGACTCGATCGTGCACTCGGCCCTGGAGGACGAGTGGATCGAACGCTAGACCCGCCACCTCTCGAGCGCCTCTTCCGCGACCTGCCTCGGGGCTTTCGTGCCGTCCACCGTGAAGTCCTCGACCCTGGCCTTGTCGAGGATGTCCGCTAATTCCCCGGCTCTTCTGAGGTGCCAGTCAAGTCCCTGAGGGTCGTGCACGTGCCTGGTCCTCAACCGCCGGTGGGTCTCCGCGAGCGGGACGTGGATCCGGCACACGGTGAGGGGGACGCCGAGCACCTTCTCATGTCGTGCGCGCTCGTCGCGGTGCTCGATGACACCGGCCAGCACCAGCCGCTCCGCTCCCGCTTCGAGGAAGTTCGCCGCCACGGCGCGGAGATTGCGCATGGTCAGCCCGCCGTGGAAGGGGTCGCCCGATGGCGCGGGCCAAGCGCGGCGCAGCCAGTCGAGGTCGATGACCGCGTTGGGGATCCCCTCGCCTGCCAGCACGTCGCCGGCGAAGTCGGCCACCGACGTCTTCCCGACGCCCACGGTGCCGGTGATCAGAAGCGCGCCCGCCATTCCCGCGATCTTACCCGCCCCACGACTCCCACGACCCGCCGCCACCAGCGCCACAACCGCCGCCCAGCCACTGACCGCCCGGTCGCCGCCCGGGAGCAGGGGTGGCGCGGCCGGGTGTGAGACGCAGGGCGCAACCCGAGCGGGTCGTGGGAGTGGCGCGGGCCGTGATTGTCGGTCGGGCGTCCTACCATGAGGCACCTCACGGAGGGATAGTCCAATGCTCGACGCGCTGATCGTGCCCCTGTTCGTCACCACGGACCTGCCGCCCCAGGCGGAGCTGGCCGAGTTCGGGGAGTTGCTCGCCAGGACCGTGCGCGTGCTGGGTCACGAGGGCGCCGGCTACGAGGCGTTCCTGGCGGGCAAGGTGTTCTGGCTGGACCGCCCCGTGCTGCCGGAGCAGCGCCCGGCGGCCGAGGTGGAGTCGCGCTTCGCGGGGATGCTGGGCTACCTCGCCGCCTCCGGCCCCGGCCACACCTCGC
>NZ_JBFAMX010000430.1:0-8942 GCF_040659615.1 Nonomuraea sp. NPDC049784 | reverse complement strand
AGCCGGCTACCGGCAGCGGGTACGCGGTCGGCCCAGGACGGTGACCAGGCGTTCGAGCAGGGCGGGATCGTTGGGCAGCGCGCCGTGCTCCACGCCGGGATTGTCCGTCAGGCTGAAGTGATGGCAGCGCATGGCCCGCCAGGCCAGGATGGCGTTGTTGGTGATGTCCTCCTGGTTACCATCGCCGTCGCGCCGCAGGAAGCCACCGGGGTCGGCGATCTGGCCGGTGGACAGGTTCGCCAGCCGGGCCCCGACGACCGTGGGCAGGCCGGAACCCTTCTCCCCGTAGACGTCCACGTCGGGGAACGACCTCGGATCGGCGAACCGGACGAAGCCGATGTAGTACGCGGCGATCTTCCCGGCCGTCGGCAGCCCCGCGTCGGCGAACAGGCGCCGTAGTCGCGAGGCGTGTAGGAGCGGTCCGTCGAGGACTCGCGAATGACGACCTCACGGTCGCCGAAGACCGCCGGGTCGGCCGCGCTCATGTAGGTCGAGGGGGCGCTCTGGTACATCCGCGCGCTGCTCCGCGCGTTCTGCCTGGTCGTGGGGTAGCCGAAGTCCTGGATGTTCTGCCCGGTGAACATCACGGAGTACATCAGACCCTGCCCCGGCATGTTGCCCGCGATCGGGGTGAAGCCGTGGATGTAGCGGTCTCGCCACGCCTGGCTGGTGTGGGTGAGCAAGTATTGGGCATACAGCGGCCCGTTGGAGTGGCCGACCAGGTGCACCGGCCGCTCGCCGTTGTCGCGGTAGGTGTCCTCGATGAGCCGGCGGGTGCGCTCGAAGAAGCCGCCCATGTCGGGGGTGAGCCGGGCGTCGTACCCGGCGACCCGGATGTCCCGGTCGCGGACATACCCGGCGGTCTCCAGCCTGCGGTAGAGAGCCTCGTAGTACGGTGCGCTGTCCGTGCCGTATTCCATGATCTCGACGGTGACGCCCGGTTGCTCGGCGAAACGCCCCGGCATCGGCAGCGACGGATCGTCGCGGTAGCGCAGAGTGAGCAACCGGTCTCGGCAGACCTGGCTGAACCTGCTCGGCCGGTCGTTGTGGAACCAGTCCTGGAAGGTGCCAGACCGCGGGCAGCCCGGCGCCGTGGTCTGGTCGCGTACGGTCGCCTGGAGCTTGGTGAAATGGAACGCGGGGAACAGCACGACCGGGGGTTTCTCCCGCGCCGGAGACCCGGACGGGCCGGGCTGGCCCGCGGTCAGCCCCAGCGGGACCAGCGCAACCAGCACACCGTGCATCCAGCGACCGTCAAACAAGGCCATCCCTCTCAGCCACTCAATGTTCCAAGCGGTCGTTACCCACGATCACGTTCTGTGATACCTGCTGGTCGGAGGGGCGGCCAGGACCGCTCGATCGGCCCAGTTGGGCTTCGGCCGGACGACCTGACGCCGCAGCACAGCCAGCTCATGCCGGAGCACCATGATTTCCATGTCTTTGGACGCTTGACCACGTCCCAGGAGCATCAGCAAGCCGAACACCTGGACCATGAGCAGATAGAGGAGACGGAGAGGCACGGGAACTGATCCTGGACCGAGCCGCCACCTCAGGTCGATCCGCAGGTCAAGCACCCCGCGACGGATTCTGAAGCGGTACAGGCCAGCGCCTTCGGCAGCGTGCCGCGGGCGATCTCGGCGGGAACGCCCGTGTTGGCGCCGGGCCCGCTGCCGGGGACCACGATGAGGTCGGCCAGCTCGGGTGCCCCGTCGTTCTCGACCTCGACCGTCGTCCCGTTGGACAGGTGCACCGTGCCCGGCCCGTCGACGCGTATCTGCACCAGCGGGCGCGACCATCGGCTCCTCACCGGAATGGGGAGACGTACGGAGGGCATTCGCCGAGCTGACGGCTACGCCGCCGGAGGCGTGATCTCCACCGCCGACGACCTCAGCGCCTTTCACCGGGAGCGCTGGACACGTACGAATTGCTGACGAAGGAGGAACTAAAGGAGCTCAACGCCAGCCGGCCGCCCACGGATCCCCGCTACCCACCCTCGAGGTGTGCGAGAGCCAGGGTGAGTACAAGGCCGTCAAGAGCAGCTCGCCCGGCTTCACCACCCCCACCTTCGGCTCGCGGGACGGGGCGGGTCCAGCTCGTCATGTCCCTCACCCTGGCCAGCGCCCACCGCGATCCCGCCATCGACCCGCTCGCCTCCAGGACGGGGGACGCCATCCTCTGCCCCGAGTAGTGACTGGCGACACTCGATCCGCTGTCCATGCCGAGCGAATGCTCAGGTGCCCATCCGGAAACCGGCTCCTGACCAGATGCGCCCTGAAGCCGACCCGAGTGCCCTGCGGAGCGTGACCATATGCCCCTGCTCAGGAGGTCACGCTGCTCAGAGCAGATCTGCCGCAGGCGGATCGTGTCGACGCCGATGCGAATCGCCTCACATGATGGACGCATGAGCGAAGAATCGAAACTTCCCCTGTTCAACCAGCGGATGAGACGCGAACTTTACGAGCAGCGTGTTCTCGTTCTCGACGGCCCTCTCGACGACGACAACGGGACACTGCTGGCCACGCAACTGATAGCACTCGCCACCCAGGACGCGTCGACCGATATCGCATTGTGGATTCACTCCCCGGGCGGCTCGGTCCCCTCGATGCTGGCGATTCGCGACATCATTCGCCTCATTCCCTGTGACGTATCGACCCTCGTGCTGGGCATCGCTTACAGCGCCGGGCAATTCCTGCTGTCGTCGGGGACCCGAGGCAAGCGCCGCGCCCTGCCGCACGCACGCGTCCTGATGCACCAGGGCTCGGCGGGAATCGGTGGCACCGCGGTCGACATCGAACTGCAGGCCGGCGACCTCCGGCATACTCGTGACACGGTGCTCGGTCTTATCGCCGAGGACACGGGCCAGCCCGTCGAGCGCATATTCGAGGATTCTCTGCACGATCGTTGGTACACAGCGCAAGAGGCGCTCGACTACGGTTTCATAGATGCGATCGTGCAGACCTTCGACGAAGTCGCGCCTCACAATCGCCCGCGGCCCGGATTCGGCGTCACCGAAGGAGTCGGCAAGTGACCACATATACGATACCGAACGTCATCGCGCAGAATCCTCGAGGCGAGCGGATCATGGATGTCTACTCGCATCTGCTCACCGAGCGAATCGTTTATCTGGGCACCGCGATCGACGCGGGCGTCGCCAACGCGCTCATCGCGCAGCTGATTTTTCTGGAGTCGGACAACCCCGATGCCGAAATACAGTTCTATATCAACTGCGAAGGTGGTGATCCGAGTGCGATGCTCGCGATATACGACACCATGCGCCATATCCGCCCGCGGGTTTCGACAACCTGCGTCGGACAAGCCGTCGCGGTCGGTGCCGTCCTTCTCGCCGCGGGTGCCGAGGGAAAACGTGCCGCTCTCCCCCACGCACGCGTGATCCTGCACCAACCAGCCGCTCAGGGGCGCGGAACGATCCCCGACCTCATCTTGCAGGCCGACGAGGTTGTACGAGTCCGGGCAGACATCGAGCGCATCCTGTCACGGCACACCGGCCAGACGATCGAGACCCTACGCGCCGACACCGATCACGATCGCGTGTTCACCGCGACCGCGGCCTTGGAGTACGGGCTCCTCGATCAGATCATCGAGGAGCACTCATAGGCCCGCGAACAACCCCGGCAAGCCGCTAAGCGGCCAGAGCATACGCCGCCGAGCAGACAGCACCCCTCGACCCGCTGGGCTGAGCAGACCGCAAACTCTCTGCGACAGCAAGAGTCAGATCGACCAGGGTCACATCCAGCGCGCCGGCGACCGCGGCGATCATTTCACTCGACGGCTCTTTGACGCCTCTTTCCATCTCGGAGAGATATTGCGGCGAGACTCCGGCGCGACCCGCCGTCTCACTCAACTTCTCGCCCCGCTGTTGACGAAGGCCCCTCAGACACTCACCGAGCACCTGCCGCCACAGCGGCTCGCGAGCCGGAGAGGGCTTGAGGGCGGTCCGATCGATCGCTGGACGTAGCGGCGAGATGGAAGATGGCTGCGGGATGGAGGAGGCCATACTCCACACCATAGGTAGACAGCGCTGTCGAGTTCCGCTGGCTTCGCGCAGAGCGGAACCAGTCCCTGCCTCCTCCGTTCGGCCTCAGGCGCACCTGCGCGCTCACCACGGGGTCACCGCGGCGGCGAGCGCTCGGGTGACGTTGGTGACCAGCCACACGAGCAGGGCGCGCACCGTACTCGGCGCAGCGAGATCAGGCGGGTCGGGTTGCCGGCGATGTGGGCTTGGGCCGGTCGTCTGGGTGGTTCGCAGCGGTGAGGTCCGGGTGGCCGTCGCACAGGGCGTGGCCTGCCTGGGCCAGCCGAGCACGCCGCCGCTGGTGTAAGGCGGCAAGCCCCTCCCACACCCGGCAGACCCTCGTCACAGTCCTGCATCCGGCGACGTGACGGCGCGTTCACGACGGGGCCGGTTCGTCGAGCCCCACGTATTTCGGCCACTCGCCCTGAGGTCGTCCCTGATCGAGTGCAAGTCCTAGCCGACGCCTCCACCACGTAGCCGCGGACCTCGTCACCCAACACGTCGGCGTCCCATTTGGCGCCGGCCAGCAGGTGCTCGAACCGGTTGGCCTTGGGATAGCCGATGTGACCCGACATCTGCCAGGAGTTCTTGCGCGGCACCTCGCCGAGGAAGGCCCGGACCAGTTCACCAAAGACAGCGCGTGGCTCCGGGCGTTTGCACAGCATGTCCGCGATCCGCTCGGCCAGGGCCCTGAGCTCGCACGGACGTGCCCAGGTCCTGCGCGCCCACCGGCAGCAGCAACGGCAGGAACGCCTGGCATGGGCGAGGCATGGACGAACGCCGCGTTCGTCGTCACCCAGCCCAACGGCAGCCGCCTGCACCCCCAGCACGTCTCCGACCAGTTTCTCTGGCTCGCCTATCTGGCGGGTCTGCCACCGATCCGGCTCCACGACCTGCTCACCCGCCAGTGAACAATTTCGCCTGATTCTCAGCCTGCCGGTGCCCGAAGGACCGGCAGGCTGTCAATGGTGGGATTTCATCCAGGAAGTGCGCAACCAGCTGAGGTAAAGTAGTCGTCATCACCGGCGGTGACACCACGTACCTGTTGATGGCAGAGTTTCTAATCCTCCTCGGTGAACACCACGTCGCGGCGTAGCGAGGGCGAAATGCACCGTTTGCACCGTCGGGCATCGGCCACCTTGGATCGGACCGAGCCAGATCCGCACGACATCCAAGAGAAAGGCCTGCTGGAAGCGTTGCCGGGCGGGGCACGCCCGGCTTGATCGCAGACCCGTCCAAGCAGTGGTCAAGCCGCCTTCGGCCGAGTTCACGCGCGGTCGGCGGGACGGTCGTCCATCTTGCATAGCTCGAATAATCGATCCACGCGCCGACCCGTAGCCCTCAGCGGGATGCTGATCTCGGGCGTTGGCGAGGTATCTTCTCCGGGCCCGCCCGACCTGTCCGAAACCGGAACCGGCGCAGCCTTCACCTCCGAAAGTGCGCCTCAGGCCAGGTGACCGCGCCTCGCATCCAAGGAAGACGCTTCGTGACCGACATCGTCCTGCTGCGCAAGAACGTGCGTTTTCAACTGCTGTGGGTCGGCAGCGCGGTCTCCCAATTGGGGTCGGAGCTCACCAGGCTCGCCATGTCGCTGCTGGTGCTGGCGCTCACCGGCTCGCCTGGGTTGGCGGGCATAGTCGCCGGAGCCCGCACCGCCGCTTTCCTTGCGGCCCAGATGCCGGCCAGCGTCTGGGTGGACCGGTGGGATCGCCGCCGCACGCAGCAGGCGGGAGGGCACGCGCGTCTACTACCGGCTGGCCGACGAGCGGGTCTCGCGTTTTCTCGGGGAGTTCCAGGCGTTCGCGGACGGGCGGCTGGCCGACCTGCGCGAAGCCGTACGCGAGCGGCTGGGCAGCCTGGAAGGGGTGACGGCCGAGGAACTGGCCACCCGGCTGGAGGATCCCGGCACGGTGGTCGTGGACGCGCGCTCGGCGGCCGACTACGCCGCCGGTCACGTGCCGGGGGCGGTCTCGGTGCCGATGAGGGAGCTGCGCGGCCGGCTGGACGAGCTGCCGAAGGACGTGGAGATCGTGGCCCATTGCGGCGGCCTGTACTGCGTGGTCTCCCCCGAGGCGGTGCGCCTGCTGCGCGAGCACGGCTACGACGCCCGCCCGCTCGACGGCGGCTTCCTGCCCTGGCGGCGCGGGGACAAACCCTTGGCGCACAACGCGGAAGACGCAAACTTTCCCGGCTGACCGCACATCCAACGCCCCGTGGAGATATTGACCGAGGGGGACCCTCAGTACCTGGGAACGTACTGGCTGGCCGGGCGGCTCGGCGCGGGCGGCCAGGGGGTGGTCTACGAGGGGTACGCGGAGGACGGCGCCCGCGTCGCGATCAAGGTGCTGCACAGCGACCAGGCCGCCGGCCAGCTCGCCAAGGAGGCCGCGGCGGCCCAGCGGGTGGCGTCGTTCTGCACGGCGCGGGTCATCGAGGCCCGGCTGGAGGGGGCCAGGCCGTACATCGTCAGTGAGTACGTCGCGGGCCCGAGCCTGCGCGCCGCCGTCACCGAGGGCCGCCGTTTCTCTGGCGGTGACCTGCACCGGCTGGCGACAGCGGTGGCCACCGCGCTGACCGCGATCCACGACGCCGGGGTGATCCACCGCGACCTCAAGCCCGACAACGTGCTGCTCGGCCCGGACGGCCCGCGCGTGATCGACTTCGGCATCGCCAGGACGGCCGAGATGTCGCTGACCGCGACCGGCCTGGTCCGGGGCACGCCGACGTACATGGCGCCGGAGGTGTTCACCGGCGACCGGCAGGGGACGCCCGCCGACGTGTTCGCGTGGGGCGCCATCATGTTGTACGCGGCAACCGGCAAGGACCCGTTCGAGGCCGAGACCCTGGGCGCCGTCATGCACCGGGTGCTGTCGTCCATCCCGGACCTGGAGGCGCTGCCTGGCTCGCTGCGCCCGCTGGTCGCGGCGGCGCTCAGCAAGGAGCCGCTGCGCCGGCCGAGCGCCCGCGAGCTGCTGCTCGCCCTGGTCAGCGGGGGGCCGGACCTGGGCCAGTTGCTCGCAGAGGGCGGCAGGGAGGCGGCCGGAGTGACCGGCGCCGCCGATCCTGGCCTCGGGGCGCTGGCCGAGGACGCGTACGGGATGCTCGCCCCGGAGGAGCGGGACCTGGTGCCGGAGGTGTTCCTGAGGCTGGTCACGGTGGGTGAGAACGGCGGGCTGTCGGCGTGCCGGGCGGAGCTGGCCGAGCTGGTCGAGGGCAGGTCACTGCCCGAGGTCTCGTCGGTGACCAGGATTCTGGAGGTGTTCGGGTACCTGCTGGGCAGGGACGGCGAGTCGGTCTGGCTGACCCGTCCTGCGCTGCCGCGCGCCTGGCCGCGCTACCGCCGCTGGGTGGAGGCCAACCGGGACGGCCTGTCCGTGCACCGGGAGATCCTGACCGCGGCACGGCGCTGGGACCGGTCGGGCCGCAGGGACGGCGACCTGTTCCAGGGCTCGGCCTTGGAGAACGCCCTCCAGTGGGCGGCCACCGCCCGCAGGAACATCACCCTCTCCCCCGCAGAACGCGACTTCCTGGAGTCCGCCGCCGCGCTGACCAGGCGCAGGTCCAGGCGCAGCCGCCTGGTCACGCTCAGCCTGGCGGGGCTGCTGGCGATCGCGCTGGTCGCGGGCGGCCTGGCGGTGCAGCAGGGCAGGCTGGCCGACGAGCGGGCGGCGCGCATCTCCGTTCAGCTCGGCCAGGCGGAGGCGGCGCGGCTGGCGCAGGTCGCGGACACGTTCCGGCGGAGCGATCCCCGCCTGGCCATGCACCTCAGCCTGGCCGCCTGGCGGCTGGACCGCACACCGCGGACCAGGACGGCGCTGACGGCGTCGCTGGCGCAGCGCGAGGTGGCCATGTTCAGGGACCCGGCGACGGCGGGCGACACCCTTCGCGTGCTCAGCGCGGACGGCCGGACGATGGCCAGCGTGAGCGGCGACGCGGTACGGCTGTGGGACGTGACCACGGGCAAGTCCGCGGGCGGGATCGCCAGGCTGGGACTCGGGGACGACAGCCCGGCCGGCGCCGCGCTCTCCCCGACCGGCCACCGGGTGCTGGTGGCCACCGGCACGCAGGCCGGGGTGTGGGACCTGCGAACGGGCCGGCGGATCGCCACGTGGCGGTTCGACAAGGAGATCGGGCAGGGCGTGGACCTGGCGGTCACCGCGCAGTACGGCAGCGTGGACAGGTACGCGGTGGTCAGGATCGACCGCGACGACTACCTCTGGGACGTGGAACGGAACCGCCGCGCCAAAACCGCCGACAGGCTCGGCCCCATGACACCGTCGGGGACGGCCGTCTACTCCTCCGCCTCCGTCTCGCCCACCCGGATCGACCGGCGGCGCGTCCCGGACCTCGCCACGCAGGCCACCCGCCGCGCGGCCGACCGGTGCGACCTGTGCGGATGGCCGCTCGCCCTCACGCCGGACGGCCGCGGGCTGGCGCAGGCGGTGCACGACGGCCTGGTGATCACCTCGGTCACGGACGGCTCGGTCATCGACACGATCGGGCAGCGCGGCATCCTCTGGAACCAGGGCGAGGTGACCTTCAGCGCCGACGGGCGGCTGCTCGCCACGGCTACCCGCGACGACATCCAGGTGTGGATGCGAGAGGGGCATTTCCTCACCAAGGTGACGCTTCCTGAGGGCCTGTCGGGTGAGGCCCTGGGCCTGGGCGCCATCCCCCAGGTCGCCTTCGACGGCCGCGTCCTGCGCTACCTCATGGTGGACCGGGTCATCACCGTGGACCTCTCCGACCTGTCGCTGGTCTCAGGTGGGACGTACTGGGCGGAGGCCGCGCTGACCCCGGGACGTCTGCTGGGGGCCGAGCCCGACGGCCGCGAAGAGATCCACATGATGACGCCCGGCGGGCCGGGCGAGATCCTCCAGCGCCGGGCGGACGACGACGGGACGACCGC
>NZ_JBFAMX010000429.1:0-8973 GCF_040659615.1 Nonomuraea sp. NPDC049784 | reverse complement strand
TCTCCGGCGGCCAGCGGCAGCGGGTCGCGGTCGCCCGGGCGCTGAGCAACGAGCCGCTGGTCGTCCTCGCTGACGAACCGACCGGAAACCTGGACAGCGCCGCCACCTTGGACGTCCTCCAGCTCTTCAAGGACCTGCACGAGTCGGGGCAGACGCTGGTCATCGTCACCCACGACGCGCGGATCGCGGCCACCGCGGACCGGAAGTTCTCGATGCGCGACGGCGCGCTTGTGGACGAGAGCTGGCTGACCGGCGGCACCACCGGGCAGCTTGGCGCGCTCGTCGGGCTGGAGGACTGACCGGAATGGGCCGCATCGTCCTCGTGGTCCGCCTGGCTCTGCGAGACCTACGGCGTCGCCGCACCGAGGCCGCGCTTCTGCTACTCGCCATCCTGGCCGCCACCACAACGCTGACGCTCGGGCTCGTCCTGCGCGAGGCGGCCAGCGACCCGTACCAGAGCACCCGGGCGGCGACCAACGGACCTGACGTGGTCGCCAACGTCGGCCAGGCCGACGACCTCGCGGAGCTCGGGAAACTGGCCACCGCCTCCGGCGTCACCGAGCACAGCGGACCGTACCCCGTCATCGCGGGGAAGCTCGAGGCGTCCGGCCGGACGTCGGATGTCCAGGCCATGGGGCGCGACGCCGCTATCGCGGCGGTCGATCAGCCCGAGGTGACCCAGGGCAGTTGGGTCAGCGACGGCGGCGTGGTGCTCGAGGCCGCCTTCGCCGACTCGCTCGATGTGGGCGTCGGTGACTCGGTCACCCTGGGCGGCAGGTCGTTCAAGGTCGTCGGCGTCGCGGTCACCGCGGCCATGCCGCCCTATCCCGGAGCGTCCTGCATCGTCTCGGCCGGCTGCATCAACGGCGCCATCCCCGACGACCGGAAGCTGCCAGCGGGGTTGCTGCACAATCCCGGGCTGGCCTGGCTCACCCAGGCGGACGTGCTGAGCCTCGCCTCGGACCAAAGCTCCCTGTCCTACGTGATGAACCTGAAGCTGGCCGACCCGGACGAAGCCCAGGCATTCGTCGACCGGAACGGCGGCGATCATGGCGGCGCCATGCCCATGCAGACCTGGGAGAGCATTCTCGCCGACGCCACCGACCTGGCCCGAGACTCCCAGATCCTGCTGCTGATCGGCGCCTGGCTGCTCGGCCTGCTCGCCGTGGCCAGTCTCTCAGTGCTGGTCGGCGGGCGGATGGCCGATCAGACCAGGCGTATCGGGTTGCTGAAAGCAGTCGGCGGCACACCGGGCCTGGTCGCTGCCGTGCTACTCGCGGAGTACCTCCTGGTGGCCGTCGTCGCGGCCGCGGCCGGGCTGACGATCGGAGCGCTGACCGCTCCGTTACTCACCGAGTCCAGTGCCGGCCTCGTCGGCGGCGCGGGGACGGCGTCGTTGACCTGGTCCACGATCGGTCTGGTGACTGCCGTGGCACTCGGCGTCGCGGTCGTGGCGACCGCTGTTCCGGCCGTGCGCGCGGCCCGCTCCAGCACCGTCAGCGCGCTGGCCGACGCGGCACGCCCACCTCGCCGCACTGGTTGGCTGATCAGTCTCTCGACGCGACTGCCCGTCCCGCTGCTGCTCGCTCTGCGGGTCGCCGCCCGCCGGCCGCGACGGGTGGTGCTGGGCGTGGTCAGCATCGCGGTCACGGTCAGCGGCATCTACGTCCTGCTGGTGCTCGACGCCTTCCTCGGCGACCAGCCAGGCACCGGCGCATACACCGAAGCTCAGGTGGCGGTGCTGCGGCACGTGCTCCTCGTCTGGACGGTCATCCTGCTCTCCCTGGCGGCGGTCAACGCCATAGTCCTCACCTGGGCGACGGTGCTCGACAACCGGCATGCGTCGGCGCTGGCACGCGCCCTCGGCGCAACCCCCCAGGAAGTGACCGCCGCCCTGGCTACCGCGCAGGTGCTGCCCACTCTCCTCGGCGCCGTCTTGGGGGTCTTCCCGGGAGGCTGGGCGCTGCTCGCCGGAATCAACACGATCACCGGCGGCGACAGCGACAAGGCCACGCTTCCCGCACCCTGGCAGCTGATCGCCCTCGTGCTGGCAACCGTGCTCGTGGTGGCGGCGCTCACCTCTGTTCCCGCCCACCTTGGCGGCCGCCGTCCCGTGACCGCGACTCTCTAAGCCGACCACCACGGCAAGCCTGGTGATGCCGCATAGATCCGTTCCTTATGCCGCTCACCTCGGCGTACCGACCACGGACGTTGGGGACGCAAGGACGGGATTCGCGACCTGCCGTTGAGGATCTCGAAAGGGGTGAGGACCTCCTGGCGTGGTGTGTAGCGGCCAAGAAGCGCACCACCCGCTGGAGGTCCTCGTCCCCACCGGTCGCTTTCGGCATCTCATGAGGGGGATCAGGCCAGGGCCGCGGCGAACAACACTCGTGGCTCCAGATCCAACCGGGTGTTGGGGGTGCCGTCCGGCGGGGTGAGGTTGAGGGTCCAGTTCCCGAACCGGCGGACGGTGTGGGTGATGTAGGGGGAAACGGTCGCCAGGTCGTCCAGGTCGACAGGTTGTCCCTCGGCGGCGATGTCGTTGGCGGCGTTGGTGATGTCCAGGGCTGTTGAGTACATGACGCAGTTGGCGAGCAACTCGTTGAACTTGATGACCTTCTCCTGGTAGTCGGGGTCGTTGTGGCCGATGAGCTTGCCGCCGAACATCAGCCAGTCGGCGAAACCGTGGAAGGCCTCGTTCCGGTTGGTGACCTGGGTGATTTGCTCCCGGAGCTGCGGCTCGGACAGATAGCGCAGCAACGTGATGGTGCGGATCGCCCGGCCGAGTTCCCTGAATGCCCGGTACAGGCGGTTCTTGCGGGAGTGGTTGCCCAGCCGGCGCAGCAACGTGACCGACGACATCCTGTTCTCCCGAATGGAGATCGCGGTGCGCAGCAGGTCCGTCCAATGGGCCTCGATCAGGGCCCAGTCGACCGCCTCGTCCCCGAACAGGGAATCGATGTGCTGGTAGTGCGTGCCGGGAGCGGGCCGGTAGAAGATCAGGTCGTGCCAGTTGCGGATGCGGGGGAGCAAGTCGAATCCCAGGAGCGCGGCCAGGCCGAAGACCGGCAGCGACTGGCCTTGGGTGTCGGCGTGGATGGTATCGGGCTGGACGTCGGAGGTGTTCTTCAGCAGGCCCTCGATGATGTAGACCGCCTCCCACACCCCGCACGGGATGAAGTGGCTGAACAGGGCGACGTAGGTGTTGGAGATATGCCGGTAGGCGATGCCTCCATAGCCCCCGTACCGGATGGACGTTTCCGCCAGGAGGTTGTTCTCCCACGTGTCGATCTGGGAGCCGTCCGCGGCGACGGTCTTCCCGTCGCCCCACACGCCGGCCACGTCCAACTTGCTGAACGCGTTGACGACCGTCGCCGACGCTTTCTCAATCTTGCCGGCGGTGGCGTGCTTGTTGCCTGCCAGCGAGAGCTCGTGCACGCTGACCTTGCCGCGCATGTGTGCCGCGACCTGGGACGGGCCAAGTAGTGTGCCGTGCGCGAACACCGTCAGCACGTAGCGAGCCAAGGCCTCTTTGATCTTCGGATCCGAGCCGGAGGCCGGACCGAAGTGATGGTGCCAGCCCAGCAGATAGGCGGTGCGCGTGAGGATGTCCAGCAGCGCCCGCTGCGGCAGCCGGTCATGGACCGCAGCCTCCAACTCCAGCGCCTCCGGCCGACGCTCGGCGCCCTTGCGCCGCTTGAGCACCGGACGGCCACCCTCCAGCACCAGATCGGTGTTGGAGGGATACCCGGCATCGACGCTCCGAGCGAGGGCGGCAAGCTTGTCCTGGAAGAAGGATGTCAGCTGCGACGACTCGGACGGGATCCCGGCCTCCTCGCAGAACCGGGCCACCAGCGGCTCACACTCCTGCCAGGACATCAGCTGCTCGTGCAGGTTGGCGTAGGACTCCGACCCCGCCACCGCGATGTCCCCGGACCGCAACTCGTCCGCCAGGTAGGAGAACACGCACACCTCCAGGTGACGGCGCACCAGCATCCCCGGCTTGTGCTTGTCCCGCAGGACCTTCTTCCACATCGCCGAAGCGAAGCCGTCGATGTCGATCGACAGCGTCACCGTGACCGGTTGCCCGTCCGCGCCCACCCGCTCGACCGTCAGCCGCTCCGGCACGAACACGGCCTTCGCGCCACGCAGCGCCCGCAGGAACTCCACCGCGTCAACCACGCTTCGGTCCGCGCTGGTCGACTCCAGCGTGATCGCGGTCACCAGCGTGAACAGCGCCGCACGATGGGACCCGTAGTACTGCTCCAGCAGCGGCAGGTAATTGTTGCCGTGATGGGCCGACACAGCCTCATGGGCCGCAGTCAGCACCTCCACCCCGCCCGCTTTCTCCAGCGTCTTGAGCACCAACCGGCCGGCTCGCTCCGCCACCTCACGCGTGTCCGGCGCCCGGCCCTTCACCGAGGCATCGCCGTTGCTCTCGGCCGACGCCTCCTCCTCAGGGGCGGTGGCCTCGCGAACCATGGACAGCACGTCGCCGAAGACGCCCAACAGCCGCTCCGATTCGACCCGATGCGCCTCCCGCAGGGCCTCCAAGCGCTCGCGCCCCTTCTTGTGGATCGCGGCCATCCGCTTGCAGAACATCGTCCCCACGTCATCGCGGACACTGGTCCGGACTGCGTGCACAAAGCACACAATCAGCGTCAGCCGCTTGTCCCCGTTGGTGATCTTCTTCATGTCGGCGACGTCGGTGACCCGCGCCTCCCCAGCGAAATGAGCGATCTTCCCCGGTGGCACGCCATCCAGCCACACCTCGGTCGGCCCGATCGCGTCGATACCCTCCAGCAACTCCAGGCGCTGCTTGAACTTGCCCAGCGACGCGGCCTGCGCCACATCCTTCAAACGGTCGAACTCGCTGCGCCGACTGATCGGATCCACCACCAGCATCCGCCCCAGCCTGGCCTTGGCCCCAGCATCGAGCCGCCCAGCGACACTCTGGTAGAAGCCGTTGTTGACCTCGGTGCGGATCGTCGCGGCCATCGCATCCAGCGTGGTGTAGCCCGGCAGCTCACAGCGCGCCCGGACCAGCTCCTCCAACGCCACGTTGATCAAGTCCGCAGGATTATCTTTCGTCAGGACCGCCCTGCGAATCGCATCCTCGGCCACCTTCCGGACCCCAGCCCCGTCATAGACGACCTTCATCCGCTTGCGGACGAACTCCCGATGCCGCTTGGCCGACCGAACCGCCGCACGCTCCAGCGCTACGTCCTCGCCAAGCCCCAGAACGTCCCTCACATGCCGCACCACCACCAGCGGCACATCCTCGACCTTCGGGAAGTACCCCAGCCGCTGGTAGGACTTCAACCACACCACCAGGGCCAGCAGATGCTGCTGATCCTGCGTCTTGGTCCGCGCCCACTCCACCTCGGCATCCGTCGGCGTGAACGCCTCAGACAGCTCCCGCCCCGACACCACGCGGCCAAAGCGTGGATACGCCGTCCGATCGACCGAGGTCACAGCCAACCCCCGCAGATGCGGCCAACAAGACGCCACCCACCCTAACGATCAGCCCTTAGCCCCGCGGCCCCTTTCCGGCGTATTCCGGCCGCACCCCAGGTATGGGGGCTGGCGCTGAACCTGGTCTTCCTGACCGGCTTCGCCCTGCTGGCCCACCTCAGCGTCCCTGCGGTGGCCTTCATGCTCGGCATCGGCCTGGTGGGCGTCACCATGAACCCCGCCATGGCCACTCGAGTTCAGCGCACCGCCAACGCCCGGCCGCTGGCCAACACGGTCCACTCGTCCTTCATCACCCTTGGGGTCATCGTCGGCTCCTCGGGCGGAGGCCTGACCATCGATGCCTACGGCCTGCGTGCCCCCCTCTGGCTCGGCGCGGCACTGGCGGCGCTGGGCCTGCTAAGCCTCTCCTCCCGGAGGTCCGCATGCGCAGGAAGCCGCGCGGCCCGGACTTCACCCTCCGATAAGGCCCTCCTCCCGGGTCGGGGTCGGTACAACGGGACAGCCGGTCCCGGCACCAGACGACGGCTGGATTCGGCTGGAACATGGCGAGATGAATCAGGCCAGACAACGATCAGGTGACCGTTTCCCCGGTTGCGTCCGCGGGAGTGTGTATGAGATTGACCTGGTCACAGGCGTGGCGTCGTGAAATGACGACGGCCATCGCGTTTGAGTGCCGGGATCTGATGATCACGAAGGCGCATCTCGATGGATTCAGTCGTCATGAGCCGGCCACCGCGGCGGCCGGGGCGCCCCACGCGCGGACGGCACGCGGCCCTGGCTCCTGCCCAAGAAGTGCAGCTCGGTCACTCCGTCTGAGTCCCGCCCAACACGGTCTCACAAGTCTCCGGCAACGCCCCTGTGTCGCAGGAAATATCGCTTCTAGTGCGCGAAGTGCCCATATTTCGCCCGGGGTTTATCTTATCGACACCCATCGCTCCGATTGCTAGGTTGATCATGATCAACCAAATCAGCCGAACGACCAGCAGGGTGATGCACTTGCGCGAAAATACCCAAATCAGCGGAGCATCTGCCGTAAGTCGTCGCACGCTCCTCCGAACGGGTACAGGGATAGCAGCCGCCGCCGCCAGTGGCGGCCTTTCCTTGTTCGCGGCTGAATCGGCGTCCGCGACCGTCCCGACATCGCAGCGTTTCGTATTCGAGGGGGCCGGCGGCGATCCCGTTGTGCGGGCCACACTTCACCAGCCTTACTGGGCGATGCAGTCCTTCGCCTTTGACCACGTCCACGGGCACATCTACTTCGTGCAGACCAAGGTCGGGAGCACGAACGGCGACCTCTGGATGACCAGGACCGACCTGAGCGGCAAGGTGCTGGGCGCCATGGCGCTCCACGGGTTCGACCACGGTTCGTCGATGGCGATCCAGCCAGACACGTTCGGATCTCCGTATGTGTGGCTCGCGGGCGACTGGAGGAGCTTGTCCCCCGATACGGCCCCGAACAGCCACACGATCTGCCGCATCAAGTACAGCGACGGGGGCCTGCTCGACTACGCCAAGGATGCGGGGGTCGGGAAATTCCCGATCGGCCTCTCCGATTTCCGGGACTGTCCAAGACCGTCGATCGATCCCTACACCAACCGGCTGCTCGTCCGGTACATGGGGACGACGAGCCCGTGGCGCCTCGCGCTGTTCGACCTCCCCGCCGTCATCAACAAGGGCATCAGCGACACCACTCCCATCCTTGCCAAGCGCGCCCTCCCGACCAACGCCCAACTCGGTCTCTCCGACTCCGACCACTTCCAGGGCGTGACCTCGTACGGCCAGTACGCGTACCTCTCCTACGGTGGTCCGCCCGCGGAGCCCTCGGACCCGGCCAAGCCGTCCTACCTGGTCCGTCTCGACATGAACAAGGCCGGGGGTTCGGTCGAGGAGGTGTACCGGACGAGAGCGGGCGAGTCGCTGCCCGGTCGCGAACCTCAGGGAATGGCGATCTGGCGATCATCGGGCGGCCCGCGCCTCGCGTTCGGCTTCTCCAGCAAGATCAGTGGCAGTCCTGACCAGTTCCAGGCGACCGTCTTCTACAAGAGCGACCTCACCGGGTAAGTCGCCTGAACCGTAAGCCCGTTCGGGCTTGCGCCATCCTCTTCCGCCCGTACGGCGCGGGTCACCCCGTGCCGTACGGAACGCGGACCGGCGGGCGGACGGAGCAGGACCGCACGGGCCGGTCCGGACCCGCGTCGCCACTCACCTGACCCGTGCGGTCCTTCTGGGGCGACGTTTCCGCCTGGCGGCGCGCGGGCGTTCAAGGTTCCGCCCACGGTTCGTCAGAGGCGGGACACAGCACAGGGAACGGACGCGGTCGAGTTCGTCCATCGGCCGACGCGCGGCGACATCCGGGTGCGCGACCGGATCAGGAAGCTGTCTCTGCTGCGGGGTGCGGTGCGTGTTCTTCGCGGTGTCGGGCCTTGTGCGGCGGGCCGTCCGGGTCGTCGCGTGATCGCGGCCAACCGGGGCGACCGCCTGGAAAGGTTCATGCCGTCGGCCGACCCCACTCGGCGCCGGGTCTGGGTCACCCGCTCCATGCGCCACGGACACGGCGATGAGTTCAGCGCCCGCGACGCCATGTCCGCCGCACGAGCGGCGATGACATCGGTGAAGGACATGCACCGCGCCACCACCTTCGAGGCCGGCAACCCCTGCTCGATCGCACGAGCGGAGTTCGCCACGACGGCCACAGCCGCCGATGAGTGCATCACGAAGGTCGCCGGCATCGACAAGGTCGGCCTGGAGAACACCAGCCTGCTGACCCAGATGATCGCCGATCTGGAAGCCCGGCTCACCGAGCCGGCGGCAGGCTGACCAGCCCTCGCCGCCATCAACGACCAGCCAGGAGCCCATCATGACCACCCTCGAACGCACCCTCGCCAAAGCCCTCACCGAGATCGTCATCAGGCTTGATCACAGCGACGACGACTCCCTCACACCAGAGGCCGCGATGGAGGTGCTCCAGCCGATGATCGCCCTCCTGCAGGACCTCCCCAAGCAGGACCGGCAAGCCCTCGCCGAACTGATCAACCAGTGCGCGCAGGAGGAACCGACTGTGACCGGCAGCTGACAGCCTGGGAACCGCCCGAAACCCTGGGCCTCCTGATCTGAAAGCCTTGAACCGGAGAGAAAACGGGGCGGGCCGCCCATCCGGCTACTTTTGCCCCGTATGACGCATACCGAGATTGAGATCACCGCGGAGTTGGTGCGGGATCTGCTGCGCGACCAGCACCCCAACCTGGCCGATTACCCTGTGCGGCTCGGCGCGCGGGGCTGGGACAACCAGCTATGGCGGCTCGGCGACGACCTCGCCGTCCGGCTGCCCTGAGCGACGCAGTCCGCGGACGCGCTGCTGCGCAAGAAGCACACCTGGCTGCCCGCTCTCGCCCCGCGCCTTCCGCTGCCGGTTCCCGTTCCGCAGCGCCTCGGCGAGCCCTCCGCGCGGTTTCCGCGACCGTGGATCGTCACCACCTGGGCGCCGGGCACGCCAGCCGA